>JBCBLJ010000029.1:0-22894 GCA_038520195.1 Planctomycetota bacterium | reverse complement strand
TTCAAACTGCCCCATTGGGATCCTCGCCTGGAAATGGTGGAGTGCATCGCGTGCGGACGGCAAGGCGTGACCTCCTTCATCGATGAGAGTCGACGGCCGCTGGCGACCCTCTGGTGGCCGCGTTCGGAGTCCGAGGCGCTCTCGATGAAGCCACTGCCGCACGCATTCGTACGATGCGTCTCGTGCGGTCATGTCTTCAACAAGGCCTTTGCTTACGCGGATGTCCCTTATTCCCGCAAGTCAAACCTGATGTACAACCAGGGAGCGCTGTGGAGGGGACACCTGCGCAAGGTCATGGAACATCTTCAAGAACAACTTCCGCCGTCGCCCACGCTGGTTGAGATCGGCTGCGGCGACGGATCGATGCTGCGCAGACTCGCCTCCGAGATCGGCGACGGAAGGTTTGTCGGGTTCGACCCCAACATCGTGCCTCAACGGATGGGACCGGTCGAGTTTCGCGGCGAACTGTTCATAACAGAAAAGCATCTGCAGGATCTGAAGCCCGACCTCATCGTTTGCCGACATGTGCTGGAGCACCTTGAACACCCCATGCGATTCCTGGAGGAGATCTCCGTTTGCACGGCCATGTCCGATCGCGCGGTCAACCTCTACGTCGAAGTCCCGTGCGTCGATCGAGCCGTCAAGCTGACGCGCCTTTCCGACTACTATTACGAACACAACTCGCACTTCACGACGCAGTCGTTCCGCGGGATGCTGGATCGTATCGATGCATCCGTCCAATGGATGGACCGCCTCTACGAAGAAGAGGTGATCGCGGCGATGTTCACTCTGAATCCGAAGCGACAGATGGTCGAGATGTCACGCGTCACCGAGCGACATCGGCTCAATGCGCTACGCGTACGTCGCAAGATTCGTGAGCAGCTGAACTACATCGCCCAAGCCGATCTACGGGTAGCCTTCTGGGGCGGCACCGGAAAGGCCGCGGCGTTCATGCACCTCTTCGAAATCGATCGCATGAGGTTTCCATTGGTGGTCGACTCGGACGTCGATAAGTGCGACACCTTCGTCCCCGGGACCGGTCAACGCATTCGTCCTGTTGAAACGCTCATCCAGGAGCCCGCCGACGTGATCGTCATTCCAATGTCGTGGCGGGCGCGCGACATCGTTCACGAAATGCGGCAAAAGCAGATCCACTGTGAACACATCCTGATCGAACATGACCAGCGACTGGTCGACTTTCATCGTGACGAGCATCCCTACTAGCGACGTCGAGTCGCCCTTCGGTGGCATGTTACGACGGCGAGGTCTTGCATCGGGTGATGCCGGCGGCTGAGGCTCGCCTCTGTTAGACTGATGCGCTCCAGAGTCTCCTGACCTCGAGGGTGCGATGCCGACAATCACGACCCGCCTCGCAACGTATCTTTGCCTCGCGATAACTTGCCCCGCCACATTCGCGGCCGAGTCTCTTGTCGCGGCCGAACAACGTCTGGTGAAGCAACGACCGTCGGAGGGCCGTTTTGTTGAGACCGACCAGGGCTTCATGGTGCCCTACACGCAGCGGCTCCCCGGCTCCAACGCGATCATCGAAATGGTTCCCGTACCGGGCGGGCGCATCACTCTCGGAAAATTGCCACCACTGCCCGACGATGCTCGTGCCGAAAAGGTCACGTCAAGGCTGCCCGGCAAGTCGATGACGGTCGCGATCGAGCCGTACTGGATGAGCAAGTACGAAATCACGATGGAGCAGTTCATGCCTTATCGAGAGCTGTACTACAAGCACAAGCGAGATCGGGACAACGACAAGCTTTTGGAAACGCTGAAAATCGACAGCGTCGACGCCGTCACGGGACCGACCGAAGTCTACGAACCAAACTACAACTTCGAACATGCGACGAAACCCAAGTCACCGGTCCCCACGGTGACTCAGTTTGGGGCAAGGCAATACACGAAGTGGTTGTCGCTGCTGACTGGCGAAATGTACCGCCTGCCGTTTCGCAGCGAGTGGCAGCACGCCTGTCGCGCTGGGACGAAAACAGCATACTCATTCGGTGACGAGATCGCTCGCCTCAAAGAGTACGCCGTCTACTGGGACGAGGCGAACGAGAGTCATGCAGACAATGAACTGGATGTATTGTTGGTCGGCACGAAGAAACCAAACCCGTGGGGTTTATTCGACATGCACGGAAATGTCGCCGAGTGGGTGATCGAAGACTCGGCCGTCACTGGGCTGATCGAAGGTCATGTCGCTTGCGGCGGCTCGTGGTGTTTCCTCGAATCAACGAACTGCCGCTGGGACGCCCTCATCCGGAGCGACGAAGGCTGGTGGGACGAGGACCCCGACTTTCCCCGTAGCTGCTGGTGGATGACGTCGGAGGATTCACGCGGAACTGGCTTTCGCATCCTGTCTCCGCTCGCACCTCCGACGCTCAAAGACAAGCGGAGCTACTGGGAAGTCGACTCGGAGAGCCTGCGGCTCGACGTGCAAAGCAGAATCGACGGGGGTCGAGGATCGCTCGGCCCCGTTCTCCGCTAAAAGTGATCGTCCTGAGGATGTCCGCCACCGAGACTTGCGTCCTTCTTAGTTTGTATTTCGCGGGGATATTCTGCGCCGACGCCGTCGCCGATCCACCAGAGGTCACGTCTCAACTGCGGCTGGTCGATCAACGCCCCAACCGTGGACGATACGTTGAGACTGAACGGGGATTTATGGTGCCCTACGAGCAGCGCATCCCGGGTTCCGATGCGATCATCGAGATGATCCCGGTGCCCGGTGGCGCGATCACTCTCGGAAACTTGCCGGTGCTAGCGGAAGATGCTCGCACCGAGAAGATTCAGTCGAGGCTCGCCGGCGATTCCAAGAAGATCGTGACGGAGCCTTGTTGGATCAGCAAGTACGAAATCACGATGGAGCAATTCATGCCATATCGTGAACTGTCGTACAAGCACCGACGAGATCGCGACAACGCAACACGCTTGAAGAAGCTGGAGATCGACGGTGTCGATGCGGTGACGGCACCGACGGAAGTTTACGATGTTCGCTTTCATTTCGAGCATGCAACGGACCCCAAATCACCGGTTCCGACGGTGACGCACTTCGCAGCAAGACAGTACACGAAGTGGTTGTCGTTGCTGACCGGCGCGACGTACCGACTGCCGTTTCGCAGCGAATGGCAGCACGCCTGTCGTGCCGGGACCCAGACACAGTACTCCTTTGGCGACAATGCCGCGCTGCTCAAAGAGTACGCCGTCTATCACGACAAAGCCGATGAGAACCATCTCGAGAATTCACTCGACGTCCTGCTGGTGGGGACCAAAAAACCAAACCCTTGGGGTCTGTACGACATGCACGGAAACGTCGCCGAGTGGGTGATCGAAGACTCCGCCGTCGCGGGGCTGATTGAGGGCCATGTCGCGTGCGGCGGTTCTTGGTTTTTCGGCGACTCCAATGACTGTCGCTGGAATTCCACCATCCGCAGCGACCGAAGCTGGTGGGAAGACGACCCCGAGTTTCCACGCAGCGCCTGGTGGATGACATCGGGGAACTCGCGGGGAACCGGCTTTCGAATCCTCTCTCCGTTGATAACCGCGACCGCTCAGGAGAAACGCCTTTTTTGGGAGGCCGATTCGAAACGCCTCCGGGCCGATGTGGAGAGTATCGTTGAAGGGGGCCGAGGTTCACTCGGCCCAGTGCTTCACCCCCGGTGACTAGATCACGATAGGCTTCCCGAGCTGGCGACGAACCGGCACGAATTGTCCGGCATGCATCATCGGATGATTGGCGATCAAGATAAACACTCCGCCCACGTTCGGGCAAATGCTCTGCAGGTGTTCGGGGGCGGGCTTCAGCAGGTCGTCGTCCGATTGCGCGTCTAGCGCTTTGAAACTCGCCTCCTTGAGCTGGCCAAAGTATCCGAGGTACTCCTCCTTACTAGAGAAGTCCGCCGCATTGTCGGAGCTCGCATTCTCCTTTCCGTGCTTCTCGGCAAAACCTTCCGGAAGATCGATCGCAAATCCCGGGGCAACGGCGTCAAGCAAACGGCATTCGCTGCTGATCAGATGCCCCAACTGCCAAGCGGCATGGTTGCAACCCTCCGATGGACGCTTCAACAACTCTTCGTCGCTGAAATCGCCGATATACGACGTAAGAACCATCTGGCTGAATTCATAGGTGTTGCGAATCGCGTCTTTAGCGTGCATGGAGTGTTCCCTGGGAAAACGGACGAAGGAGCAGCCGAAATCTATCACGCCACGAGCCATGCGGACAGTGTTGGGCTGTGACGCGTTCGTCAGACTTGAACCTCGTCGCTCTCCGGCTCAACCGCTGCTACCGCAGTGCCCTGACTTCATCGATTCCGATGGCCCGCTTTTCAGATCGCTCTCCTGTCCATCGGTCCGACGCGCTTTTGCGGGTCGCGCGGATTCCTGATCCGAGCTCATAGGCGAGTGCGAGTTCGTACGCGATCCCAATCTGGTAGCGTGCCTGCGGATAGATTGGAACGCCGCGTTGGGCGAGCGACCAAGCTCCAAAGTCCAGCGTGCTCCATCCATCCGCGTTGTCGTCGACAGCCAAGAATTGCCGCGCGCCGTCCGGCAGTTTCCGTGCCACAGACTGATGGAGTTCGATCTCGGCGCGACTGTTGTGTGGTGAATACAGCGCCCAAGACGTCCAATGATCCCACCACCGGTAACGCTCGCCTAGCGGAGCCACGAGCGCGATCAACAGCAGTCCCTGGATGGCGTACGCAAAGATCACCGGACGGTGCGGTGGATCGGATCGCTTTGTCTCACGGGGTCGCGACGGCTCTCGCTGGATGAAGATCAGCCAAGCTTGGGCGGCAAGCATCCCATTCCAAGTGAGAACTCCGAGGCTATGGTTCATGCACCAGGGGCCAAGCAAGATGATCAAGGTGACGTGCATGGCAATCGCCAAGCAACCGCCGAGCCGGCGGGTCCTGGGAACCATCAAGAGTATGGCGATGGAGAGTTCGCCAAGGGGCAGTGCAAAGGCGACACGCGTCAACGTCGCGGGAGAGAAATCACCGACGGACGACAATATCGCCGCGATCATTTCTCGGCCAACGGTGTGGACGAACTGAAAGTCGAATTTTCCGATGGAACTGTAGAAATAGATGCTGATGGTCAGCGCGAGGATCCACTTGCGGCTACGTTCCCAATGAAGGGTTCCGAGCAAGACCGAGTAAAGAAGCGTTTGGTAGGCCCAGGGTTGTAGACGATGTTGGTCAAGTGTGATCAACAGTGCCAACGGCACTGCGACGCACCACCACAACCAACGAACACCCGGCTTGCAAAGCAATGCGACCCAGACAACGAGCATGGGGCACACGAACACCAACGAGTACGCCGCCATGCCACGCAACAACTCGGGGAAGAATGGCACCGACGGGTAGGAGCTTGAATTCCACCCCCACAGCGGCCCCGTCACGAAGTGCAGTAGCAAAAAGGCTCCCGCGATCAGACGCGTGAACCTCCGTTCGGCGACGCTTGTCGTTGCAGCGAGAGAAGAAGAGACGGTTGATTCAGGGTGATCGTGCGTTGTCATCCCATCGTCGGTCGGGAAGCAAGAAGTTACACTGAGCCGAGCGAAGGAGCCCCCGTAGCTCAGGGGATAGAGCACAGCTTTCCTAAAGCTGGTGTCGCAGGTTCGAATCCTGCCGGGGGTGCTTGGAGAGCATGGTGTCTTGGGTTAAAAGCGTTAGGCCGAAAGGATCCGCTGCGGGTCTTGTGCGACCGCGCGAAGAATCGCGAACTCCGCGACGCTTTCGATCTGTAACTTTCGAAATGCCGACTGTCGACGACGATCAACCGTCCGGGCGCTGAGGCAAAGCTCATAGCTGATGGTCTTGTTGGCTTTGCCTCTTGCAGCACAGTCCAACACGGCGAGCTCCTCATCATCCAACCGCGCGATCGCCTCTCGCGCCTGGCGAATCTGTGACCGCTCGCGGTTTCGCTCCAAGCTTGCGTCTAAACCACGCTGAACTTCGGCAACGAGGTGATCGACCCGAAACGGTTTTTCCACCAACGAGACCGCGCCGTTTCGCATGACTTCCACCGTAACCGGGACGTCCGCGTAGCCGGTCAAGAGAATGAACGAGAGGTCCATGCCACGGCGAAGCATTTCCTGCTGGACCTCTAAGCCGTTCATACCCGGCATTTGGAGGTCCGTCACGACGACGCCGGTGTCCGTTTGCCCCAGGCTCCCAAAGAGATCGTCGGCGCTCTCAAAAGTTTGCGTTTCAAATCCGCGCGAACGAAGTACTTCGTCCACCGCCTCCAAGACCAGTGGATCATCATCAATGATGTACACCGTCTCGCTCGGCTGACTCGATGAATTCGAGGACTGCGCCATTGGTTCCCTACCCGCCATTTGCTTCCAACGCGAAAAGCCCAACTTTGGCGGACCTTCGCCATCACTCCGCGGCTCAGTATACGCGATAATCGAATCTGCGTTGATCGCGCAATTCATCGATCAATGCTTCTTAGGGGCAAAGAAGCAGTTTGGAGGCCACGTGTTTGAGCGACACGTGGCCTCCTTTCGTTGGCGTCGTCCAATTCACGCTGCTCCCTCTCTTCCGACGCATGCAACTCAACACGCGCTTGCCCGTCGTTCAATCGTTGGCCCGTCGCGCAGTCAAACGCAAGCCGATTGCAGATCAACACCAGCAAAGCTCGTCCTGGACGGGAAATCCTGTCGATTGATTTTGATTCTCAGAATAGATGTTCGGCGGTCAATCCAACACCTCCCCTGCGTCGTCTGTATGTTGAAGGCGTCCGTCTTACTGCCGGCAAACGGGAGTTCCGACGCTATTCCGTTTTTTGCTAGGCTGCCCATGTCGTTGCCCGCCGCATCAGAAGATCGAAAAAAAAAGTCCAGGTCGCATGCCGATTCCAAGTCGAGTCGCTTTATTCGGCGGATCAAACGCATGATTCGGATTTGCCTTGGAGTCTTTTCGGCCGCCCTCTTATTTCTGCTGATCGGCCTGATCCCCGTGAACAACGACTTTGTTCCCGTCGCCGACGATCAGCCGGGAGTCGACGTGTTTGTCACCTCTAATGCTGTTCATGCGGACATCATTGTCCCGTTTGATGTGCCCTCCAGCCCCGCATCCCTCGCGATTTCGTGGCGCGAACTGTTTCCAGAGTCTGACTTTCCGGATCTAGCCGCCGACAAATCGCATGCGGCGATCGGCTGGGGTGACCAGGGATTCTACATTCACACGCCGAGATGGGCTGACCTGAAGGTCGGAGTCGCCCTCAGAGCCATGTTTTGGCCGTCCCCGACATGCCTGCACGTGGACTGCGTCGACCCCGACAATTTGCGTGACAAACGCCGTGTGCGGATCAGCTATGAACAGTACGAACAATTGGCTCAGTTCATTCACCGCTCCCTGAAGCGGGACGACGACGGGGGCGTCCTCCAGATTCCCGATGCCGGTTACACCTCCAGCGACGCCTTCTACGAAGCGACGGGAACCTACTGGTTCTTCTACACCTGCAACTCCTGGGTCGGCCGAGCGCTGAGTGAAACGGGTGTCCGCACACCCTGCATGACTCCGTTACCCAAATCGATGATGTTGTATTTGCCCGAATCGGACCGTGACGGCGAGCTGGCGATTCAGACCGATTGATCGTCCTTATCAGAGTCCGTCTGCTTCAATGCGAAACGGCTCAGCATCGCGGGCAACAGGATGATGTCCGCAAAGAGCGCGGTCGCGAGCGTGATGCACCCCATGATTCCGAAGATGCGTGCGTCTCGCGAGTCACCGATGATCGCCGAGGCCAGCCCGGTAACCAGCACGATCGTGGTCATCAAGAGCGCCGACCCAACGCCCGTAAACGCGCGGCGAATGACCTCCTGGTGCTCGCCGCCGGCGCGCATCTCTTCCTGGTAGCGGGTCAAAAAATGAATGGTGTCGTCCACCGCAATCCCGACACATATCGTGAACACACACACCGTGACCATCTCGAGGTGTTCTCCGCTTAAGGCCAAGATGGTTGCCGTTGCCGCCAATGGAAACAGGTTGGGAATGATGGAAATCAATCCAATGCGAACCGAACGGTACACCATCGTCAAAACGAGCCAAATGACCACGCTCGCCGTGCCAAGGCTCTTGGCCAGGTCCGTCACGATTTGATACACGTTGGTCCAGCGCCAGAACGCATCTCCATCGAGCAACAAAACGAACTCAGGATGTTCCTTCATCAACTGCTCGAGCCTGTCTTGCAATCGCTCGAACGTGTCGCTGTACGCCGCGATTCCGAGATCTTTGATGCGGAATTGAACCGAAGCGTTTCGATACTCAGGAACGTAGAAGGAACGTTTAAGCTCCGGCGGTAGCAACTCGAGCAGAGTCATTCGTTCGTCGGGTTCGCCGTCGCCGGGAAGCGCGTCCAGCAGCTGATGTAGGCCAAGTGGATGGCCGATCAATGGTTCTTGCTCAAGCGCGTCATTCACTTTCGCGAGCACTTCCAGCAATTCGCGGTCTTCCACCGTCGCGGACCAGCTCACGGCAACGTAGCCGAATTCGAGTCCGCCCAGCGAGTCGTCAAGATGACGGAGTGCTTTGGCGGCTTCGCCCGACTCGCTCAGTCCGCTGTAACGTTTTTCGTCGGGCGTGAGCTGGAGTGAAACCACCGCCAGCAGCACCGTCGAGGCGATCGCCGCGATTGCGACGCGGCGATCACGACGCAGCACCCAATCGACCAGCGGGCCGATACGACGAAGTTGACCATCGACAAGGCTCTTCCCGATACCGACGTGCAATCGACGACCCAGTGGCGACCGACAACCGAGCGGGATCACGGTGATCACGCTGAGGAACGTCATCGCGATACCCACGACGCAACACCAGCCGAATTCCCGAACGATTTCGTGGTGGGCCGTCATCAGAGAAAGAAACCCGATCGCGGTCGTGACACTGGTCAAGAGACAGGCAAGGCCGACACGTGCGATTCCCCGTCGCGCAGCATCGCGGGTGTCCAGTCCGGAGGCGCGCTGCTGCCGGATCTCCACCATCAGATGCACCGAATCCGTTAGCCCAACCAGACTGATCAAGACGGGAACGATAATGTCGTTGAATGGGTTGTCTTGCAGGTCCGCGAACCGCAACAAGCCCATCGTCCAAAAGACGCCGATGGCGGGTGAGAGGGCGACGATGATCACCGCCGAAATACCACGAAACAAAACCAGTGCGGCGATCAACATGATCGAGTAACCGATCAATTGATACTTCATCGAATCGGTGACATGGTTGTTGACGACCATCAAGTGCAACGGCACTGGCCCGGTGAGTTGGAATTCGAGGTCCGCGCCAGGGATGCTCGCGGCAACCTCCTCGGCTCGCTGACGAATCGCTGTCGTCGCGTCACGGTCATCGGTGACGCCAAACCAATCGATGTAGAGATGAAACAGCATCGTCCGCGCGTCGGGCGAAATCAGTTGCCCGACCGCGAGCGGATTCTCCAACACTCGCTCGCGAGCTTCGTTGATCTGCCTCGCCGACGCATTCTCGCTCGGAAGCAAGGTCCCCGAAAGTCCGAACAAATTGAACTCGGGCACGCTGTCGAGCCAGAGCGTTCCGGCGACCTGCGGCATGTCTTCAAGCGCCGTCGCGACCTCGCGCAGTGCGCCCAATCGCGACGCGGTAAAAAAGTCTCCTTCATCACTCCCGACGGTGACCACCAGCACACATTCACCGCCGCCAACCTGAAAGCGTCGCACGTTACTTGGAGGAGGCTTCTCCGCGTCGAGGTAGTTTCGGTTGGCGCGCTGCCGATACACGTCCTCCTCTTCGACCTCCTCACCCGAGAGACGCTCCAATAGGGGAACCAGTCGGTCCGCCAACAGCGAAGGCTTGACGTAGCCGATGATGGCGAAGGTCGAAACGGCGACCAGGACGAACGCCTGCACCCAAGGGTGATCTGCCCACCAAGTGAAGAAACGTGTGGTGATCGCTTGCCGATCTGCGGAATCGCTCATTGGCGTCGCAACGCCGCTTGGTACGCTTCTTCGGGTTGAATCGAACCATCCCGGTTGTCATCGAGCTGGCGGAAACCAAATCGGCGGAAGGTCACCGGCGTCTCCTCATATCGGATCACTCCGTCCCCATCGGTGTCGAGCTTGGCGAAAAACGCGTCGGCGGACTCTCGGGCGCGTTTTTCGATTGCCGCGATCTCCTGTTCGGTAGGTTGCACTCGTTGTCGACGCATGAGCTTGCCGCGAGGCGTGGCGACATCGAAGAAAGCGACCGCCATCTCTTGCCACGTTTGATCGCCCCAAGAGACGTATTCGCCGGGATCGGGATTGAAGGGATTGCCGCGTGAATTGTCGAATCGAACGGTCATCTCCAATGCTTCCGCGTCATCCAGTTCCACGGGTTCGGCGAATTGATACCAGTGCTGCCAATTGAAGTCGTATCGTGGCACGCTGAGAAGCGGACGCGACTCTCCAGCGGCATCGACCGATGCGATTTCAAATGATTTCCCTCTCAGGTGCATGTGGGGGGTGATTCCCATCATCCGCCCGCCGACGGGAAAGTTGTCGTAACGCATCGAGACTTGAAAGTCATCCTTGCCCGGCGGAATCTCGAAGTCGTGATTGATCGCCACATGGGTATCGACGCGGTGTGTCACCTCCTCCGTGTTTGCGAACCATATCCCAAGTCTCGTGAGGTCATCTGCCTCACTTCCGTTGGGCGTGTAATGCATTTGAAAGACGAACTTCGAGTTGGCCGGCACGAGCCGCGCGTGTCCGTCGGGGAGTTCGATCGCACGCTGGCCCGGGACGTAGGCGCCCAGCCAACCGATGCCTTCGAATCGCGAGCCGTCCGGGGGACGGACAAAGACGATCGAGTGATGGACCACCGAACGGTTACCGGGAATCACCTGCGCCGTACGCACCCAACGGTCTTCAGTCCACTTGGGATCAACCACGAAGTACTGGTACTCGACGGTCCCGTCAGCCGGAACCACAAACGGTTTCGCCCGCATTTCGATCTCAAGATCCGGCGGTGTCGAGAGATGCCAACCGCTCGTCCAGTGACCAGCCGAGGGCGCGTCGGAAGGATCACCGGCTGCCATGCCTTCATCGATCCACGTCGCGATCGTGTCGCGAAGCGATTCTGGAAGTCGTCGTTCACCGAGAAACGTCCCGACGTTCGGGTCGGCATGCCAAGGCGGCATTCGTTTGTCGTCGATCACCTCCAAGATCATGTCACTCCAACCGACGACCTCGTCGTAGTCCGTCAGAGCCATGGGGCCGATTTCCCCTTCGCGGTGGCATTCGACGCAGTGCTTGTTCAGGATCGGCGCGATGTCGCGATGAAAGAAAACCGTTGCGTCGCGGGGTTCCGCGCGAGCGCGTGGCGCACGCGTAATCAGGCAACCTACGCCATCGGTTTCCGGCTCCGCCACCGCCCGCCCATCCAGCAACGCGATGATCGCGTCACGCAGATGAAACGCTGTCGGTTCGCTCCGCGCGACCCCGGGTGAATACTGATCGTCAATCCGTCCCTGGTAACGCAGCGACCCTTCCGAGTCGACGACAAAGACCTCGGGAGTGCGTGTTGCTCCAAAGGCATCGGCGATCGTTTGATCCTGGTCCTGCAACATCGGAAACTTGATACCGTGTTGGTCGACATAGCCCAAGATCTCGTCCGCAGAATCCTGCAAGTTGCTGTTCACTCCGATGAACCGCACCTGTTCTTCGCCGAAACCTTCGGACATCGCTTGCAGTCGCGGACCATAGAGCTTGGCCAGCGGGCATTCGGTGCCGAGAAAGCAAAACACCATCAGCCGACAGTCACCGATCTCGAACGGTTCGCCGTCGGCCGATCGCATCGAAAGCGACCGAACATCAACCTTATGGGGCACTGAATCTGCAGCGTCAATGCGCCGGTTGATTCCAACGAAGCAACCAAGTACCAAGAGCCAAGCCAAAAGGAAATGACGCATGAGGATCCGTGAATGGAAGACGTTGTGAGGACGACCGATCATACCCCAGACGAATCCGTCGGCAAATCGAGAAAAGCCAGCGCGCCGCCGACGAATGCGATCAAGCCAAAAACGGCCGGTCCAAGACCCTGTCTTCGTCCCTGTGACGATGCGCCAAGTTAGACTCCTTGCTTAACGATTTGCCGCGACTCGCAATTTTTCGTGAGGAACCCCATGAAGCGCCGAACCTTTTTAGCCGGAACCGCAAGTGCTTTCGCGGCGACGCAGTTCTCTCCTCTCTCGGCCGCCGACGGCCCATCGAAGCTTCGGTTGGCGGTGATCGGCGTCGCCAACCGGGGTGCGGCGAATCTGGCCGGGGTCGAATCGGAAAACATCGTCGCGCTCTGCGATGTCGATCAAGGCAATCTCGAAAAAGCCTTGAAACGCGTCCCCGGGGCAGAGCTGTTCCAGGACTATCGCGTGATGCTGGATCAATTCAAGGACCTTGACGGTGTGGTCGTCAGCACGCCCGATCACCACCACGCGCCGGCAACGATGCGGGCGCTTCAGCGCGGCCTGCCGGTCTATTGCGAAAAGCCACTCACGCACACGGTCGCCGAGGCTCGCGCGATCACCAACATGGCGAGGGAAAAAGGTGTCGCGACTCAAATGGGCACTCAAATTCACGCCGGCGAAAACTATCGTCGTGTCGTGGAGAAGATTCGTGCCGGCGTGATCGGTGACGTTCATCACGTTCACGTTTGGGTCGGTAAAGGCTGGGGCTCGACCAGCGTGCCCAAGCCCGGCGGTTCGGCACCGGCTGGCCTCGCCTGGAATCTTTGGCTCGGCCCCGCCGAGGATCGCCCCTACACCAAGGGCTATCATCCGGCGAATTGGCGGAGCTACCGCGACTTTGGAACCGGTACGCTCGGCGACATGGGCTGCCACTACATGGACCTACCCTTTTGGGCATTGGGTCTGCGCTATCCAAAACGCGTGGTTGCCGAGGGCGCCGAGGCAGACTCGGAGTGCTGTCCACTTGGCTTGAAAGTGTCCTACGAATTCGCCGCCAGCGAGACACACGACGAAGTCAAGTTCACCTGGTACGACGGGGACCTCTGCCCCAAGGGGAAACTTGAGGGAATCAAAATCCCGCGCAGCGGAGTCCTGTTCGTCGGTGACAAGGGCAAGATGGTCGCGACCTACGGCGATCACTCGATTGAAATGACGTCCGCGTCAAAAGTCACCACGCCAAAGCCCGTCGAGACCATCGCGCCTTCGGTGGGTCACCACCAGGAATGGCTCAACGCGATCCGCGACGACAAGGCCGCACGACCGCTTTGCCAATTTGACTACAGCGGGCCGCTGACGGAGTCGGTGCTCTTGGGTACCGTCGCGCACCAAATCGGACACGCGATTCAGTGGAGTGGCGAAGCCGCCCGAATCATCGACGACGCCGAAGCCCAAGCACTACTCGACAAGTCCTACCGAACGGGGTGGGATTTGATGGCCACCGCGTCAGCCTGACTCCGAACTCACGTGTCTTGACTCCGATCTCAGGTGTGCAACTCTCAGCGACGAAATGAGTAGGACGGAACGGTGGCAACACCGATTCCGGATTGCATCGTGTCCAGCGGTGCGCCGGGCGTTCCGGACGGGATCAACACATTGGTGCGCATCCCTCGCTGGTTGGAACTCCGCAGCGGCTGCTCGCTCGTCGCGCGGCCGACAGTGTTGGATGCGACCTGTGGAATCGTGCTGGCCGTCGTTGGATACGGCACGACGCGGGTTCCGGCGGGCAAAGGACGAAGCCGAGCCGCAACCGTACTCGCCGGTGTCGAAGCGGGCTCCCGAACGGCGTAACCGACCGGCTCAAGGTCGATCCGCTTTTCGGTGGTGTTGCGAACGTAAGACCGTGGTACTTGCACCGTCCTCTTTTCCGCGACCCATTGTGTTTGCCAGGTCGTGCGATTGATCACCTGGTCGCGAGCTTCCCAATGCGTTTCGGGAATCTGGCGATAGGCGACGACGGGGTCCCGAAAGAAATTCCACCGATTCAACACCTGTGGCCGCCATTTGTATTCGACAACGGGCGTGTAGACCCGGCGGACTTCCGGTGTGGACTGTGCGACGGTCTCGGGGCGATAGACCATTTGCTCCTGGGGCTCCATTCGATGCTCCACCACCGAGCGAGGAACTTCGCGGACGACTTGGCGATAGGCTTGCCCCGTCGCATCGTCTACCAGCAAGTTACCATCTTGGGCCTTGGCGAGAGTGCCGAGAGACGTGAGGATTCCGGCTGTGAAACACGCTACGGCAACCCGCAAGGCTGTCGTCTTGGAAACATCCATGTTCGTGACTCCCTGGTCGGTACCGCTTCCGACCCATCGCGGACGAAAAGATGAGTGCTGGCAAATGTTTCACGGTCTGCATTTGCCTCCTTTCAAAAATCGGTTGTCCGCGCCCCGAACTCGAACAAACCCCCGATGATCGATCCCAAAATCTTGCCGCTGATCCGCTGTCCCCTGGACGGACAATCACTCGAACTGGCATCGGACGACCTGCTCGCGACACTCAATCACCGCATCGAGGCCGGTGAATTGCGCGATCGCGCCGAGATGCCCGTTACCGAATCGCTGGACGCGGGGCTTGTCACCGCAGATCACGCCCGCTTTTACCCCGCACGCGGAGGCATTCCGACGCTGATCGTCGACAACGCCATCGAATTGGGTGCCAGCTAGCCATCCGCTAGCAACCACTGGGGTCATCAGGCGAGCGTGCGACATCGGTCAACAACACCAGCGCCGGATTGCCCGCTCGTAGACGTCGATGCCTCGATCGAGTTGCTCCAGCGCGATCCACTCGTCGGCGGTATGCGCCTGTTCGATGCTCCCCGGGCCGATCACGATCCGGTCATTCAGCTCATGAAAGACGCCGCCATCAGTGGCGTAGCAGACGGTCCGACAGTCGCCGCCAGAGAGTTGCTGCATTTCGGTCACGCAACTCGCGGTGGGATCCGTCCAGAGCGGGCCGCAACCTCCAAACGTCGAGAACTCCAATCCGAGTTCTCGCGCGAGTTGTTCCACCTCACCAAACAAATCATCTCCATCGATGTGTGGCATCGGACGGATGCTGACCCAGGCATCGCATCGCTCCGGTGTGATGTTGACGACATGCATGTGGTCACTGACGCCAAAATTCCACGATAGATGCGGCGGGTCGAAACGGGCATCGTGTAGCTCGGTCTCGCTGCGCGTCCGTTCGCCGAGTTCCGCGAGCTTCACCAGCATCGGCACCATCGACTCGTTGGCATTGATCCCATGTCGAGTCGCGCTGTGCGCGGCGCGCCCGATGCTGGTGACCTTGAATCCACGAATGCCTTTGTGCGCATAGACGACATTCAACTCGGTCGGTTCACCGATGATCGAGATCGGCTGCGACGAAACGAGTTCACGATAGCCGTCGCAGTGTTCGACCAAGTGCATCGCGCCGTCGAAACCGACTTCCTCATCGGCCGTGCAAACGATCCAAAGTGGACGGGTCTGATCGGCGGACGCCACACGAGCCGCCGCCGACAGCGCCGCGGCGAGCGAACCCTTCATGTCGCAAGCGCCACGCCCATAGATCCGATCCTCGGTCTGCAGTGCCGCGAAGGGAGACGCCTGCGAGCCGCCCGAGGAATTGCCGGGTTCGGTCCCGTTTTCCGGGCCCGTCCATCGATCCGCGGGGACAACATCGGTATGACAGAAATAGGCGAGGCCACCCGGGTCATTCGATTCGCCCTGAATGATCGGCTCACGTTTGGCCACGAGGTTGGTCTTACGGACGCCAGCCGAATCGATGTACTCGCTGACGGTGACGGTGAAACCGAGCGTCTTGAGTGCCCCCGTGACCCAATCATTGACTTCGGCGTTACTCGTTGAACTCACCGAAGGAAAGCGGATCAGTTGGTGCAGCGTCGCGGCTGCGGAGGCGATCGATCCATCGAGTTGCATTTCGTTTGCCAGGTATCCGTCGTCAACTACTCGTCGAGTAAATCTTGTGCCACGTTCAACAATTTCACGGCGTCGACGCCATCGAGGCCTTCGACGTTCGCGAGTTTCTCAAATGAGTCGACTCGGTATTCCGTGTTGGTGTCGCTTCGAATCAAACGGTACAGCGCCAACCCGGCAATACTATCGGCTCGATCGACGGGCAGGGAGAAGGACGCAAGTTTTTCCATGAGTCTCGGTGGCATTTGATCGATAGCGTACGTCTTACTCTTACGGTCGTAGCGAATCGTGAGCCGATCGTTTGCCGCTTCGACGACGACAACGTCGAGGCCGCCGAACTGGAACGTCGCGCCCGCTTCCAACGTCGCCAGCCCTCGTGCAACCGCCCCGCGATAGAACGTCGCTAGATCAGCGATGTCGTAAAGCGTATCCGCGAAAGAGGCTTGCTCCTCGGTCAGCTTCAGCTCGCGCAAAGCCTCGGCCGCCGGTTTCATTTGCGCCCAATCACCGGCTTGGATTTGTTTTACGACCGCATCAATCTTTGCTTGATTGGCCTTCGCCATCTCACCGATCGATGGTTTCGGCTGGGGAGTGTCCGTCTGTGTGAGCGGCTCGGGCTCGGGATCCGCTGTCATCATCATCGTTTCCGACGACATTTCTTCTTTCTCCGTCGTCGCCCCCATCCCGGCCTCCATCGGATTCGGCAGCGGGGGCGTTTCGATCTCAGACATCGACGGGCCCGTCAAACCGCTGCCACGCGGTGCTTGCCCGCCACCTCGCAACGAAGGCGCGACGCCGCTTTGCGCGACGGACGCCAAAATGCCATCCGAGGGCTTTGCCGCAACGCTACCCGGGTTCGCCTGACCCGGGGCGTCTTGTTCGGCGACTTCCGGACGGTCATTTGGAGGCGTCGCGCCGATCTGAAGTTTTCCGCCTTGGACCAGATAGAATAGCAACCCGCCGATCGACGCGAACATGATCAAAAGAAAACCCGAGAACAAAGCCATTCCCGATTTCTTTTTTCTCCGGCGGGTCGGCTTCTGAGGTGACCAACCGGCTTGCGGACCCGCGGCATTGGCAACCGCCGGATCGGTGCTCGATTCCGGATTCACACTCGTGGTGGGTGGAGTTCCCAAGGCAGACGCGCCCAGTGGTGGGGCACCCAACGGTGGCGTTCCCAAACCTGTCGATGCATTGGCCGGCTCGAGCGACGGGGCTTCTCCGCCTATTCCGGCGAGCGCCGGCGTCCCCAAAAGCGCGTTCGAAGAACCCTCACCGCTGAGAGTACCCGAAAGAGGATCCACGCCCGGCAACACCGACGCGAGTGGATCGTCATCCTCGGCCAACACATCCGCCGAATCCGGCTCCTCGTCAATCACACCGAATCGCGCATCCAACTCTCGCCTTTGTTCGGGATCGGACAACAGCTTGCGCGCCGCTTCGGCCATCTTCGCGGCCTTCTTCCAGATGGCGGGATCACTCGATGCTTTCGCTGCCTTCAAATGCGCATAAGTTTTGCGCATCGCCTCCGAGACTTTTTGGTCGTCTCTTTCGCCGCCGTCGAGGCCGAACACCTGATAGGCGTGAGGCTTCGCGACGCCGTCTGGAATCGGGAGCAGGTCCGAGAGATTGGATGCAGACATGGAAGGCACACGGAGGACTGGTTGGCACTCCCTATTCTAGGCCCCAGAGTGCGGTTTGGCGAAATGTTCGGCGAGGTCCAGCAACCCGAGGCAGACCAGGTGGGGAATCACTCTGTGTCTGGCTTGCAGGTAATCGCTGAGGATCGATGCGTCTCCCCCCGTGATTAGGACGCTTGGCGAGGTGTGATCGTCACTGGAAAACCCGAAATGACGGCGATACTCCACGATCAGGCGATCGATTCCGCCGATCACCGCCGCGCCCGCACCCAGACGAATCGCCTGCTGCGTGTTTTGGCCGGGAGAAAAGGGGTCGGTTCGTGAGACCGAGCGGGCTTCTTCTTGGACGCGAATCGCTTCGGTCCCAGCCGAAAGCGCCGACAGTTGCAGACGAAGCCCTGGCAGAATCGCGCCACCCGCAAAGACCGTCTGGCCCGAATCCGCGCGGTCAACCCAGTCAACGGTCACCGCCGAACCCGCGTCGACCACGACGCACGGGAGTTCGCTCCGAAGGCTTCCGGCGAAGGCACTCAGCACGCGGTCTCGGCCCACGCGGTCAGGTTGGTCGACGTTGAGATCAATCGGGACCATCGCCGCATCGACGATTTCAACCGCATCGCTCAGCGTCTCGACCGCTTTGAGCAGAGGAACTAAGGCGGTTTGGTTGACACTCGAAATCCACCAAACGCGTCGGCGATTGGGAAGCGATTGGGTGACCCACCGAACCGCCTCCTCGATCCAATTCGTTTCTTGATGCACAGCTTCTTGATGCACAGCTTCTTGGTGCATAAAGGAACGCACGGTCTTGGGGTCGACCGCGATCTTGACGGCGGAGTTTCCGACGTCGACGGCAATCGCGGACGCCGAGTCGCTCAATGACGCGGCTCCTCGGCCGAATCAGCCGACTCATCAAAGTCCTTGGCCTGCATCTCGTTACTCAGCTGCGCCGTCGGGCCGGCCAAGTGAGGTGGCACGCGACGCGCTCGCTTGCGTTCCGGCTGATCGGTTTCGCGCAAGATCGGCATTTCTTCGCCGGCATCTTGCATGGCCAACCGTCGTGCGTCGACGCGGCGCATGATCTCTTCTTGAAGCTCGGGGATTCCATCACCGTTGATGGCGCTGATCAGAAACACGGGTCGACCGGTTCGTTCCCGAAGCTCTTCGGCGACTTGCGTCGCCCGCTCGAACTCGCACTTGGTGACGGCCAGGATCTCATCGCGAGCGGCGAGGTCTTCGTCGTACTGCGAGAGTTCGTTTCGGATCGAAAGGTAATTCTCGATCGGATCGGTGTCGTCGACCGGCTCGGGTTCCACCAGGTGCACCAGCAAACCGGCCCGTTCGACGTGTCGCAAGAACTCGTGCCCCAGACCGATTCCCTCACTGGCACCTTCGATCAGTCCCGGGATGTCAGCCAGCACAAAAGATCGCTTGTGGTCCAGGTCGACAATGCCGAGATTGGGGTGCTTGGTCGTGAACGGATAGTCGGCGATCTCCGGGCGGGCACTGGTGATGCATCCCAGCAAAGTGCTCTTGCCCGCGTTGGGCTTGCCAACCAAACCGACATCCGCGATCGATTTCAATTCCAAAATCACTGTTCGCGACTCACCCTCTTCTCCACGAGTGAATTGTCGCGGCGCTTGGTTCGTGCTGCTCTTGAAGTGCGCGTTGCCCTTCCCGCCCTTGCCACCGCGCGCGATCGTAAAGGATTCGCCCGGTTGCTTGAGGTCCTTGATGACGAAACCCTGCTCCGCGTCGATCACCGTTGTTCCGGGAGGCACGTAGAGCGTTTGGTCTGCGCCGCGGCGACCATGTCGCATCGATCCCTGTCCAGGCTGACCCTTGGGGGCTCGATAAAAGCGACGATTGGCGTAGGCCGCCAGTGAATTGACGCCGAGCTTGGATTGCAGAATCAGGCTGCCGCCGTGACCCCCATCACCGCCGTCCGGTCCGCCGCGCGGCACATACTTCTCGCGACGCATGCTACTACAACCGTCACCGCCTCGGCCGGCGAGAAGTTCGATTTGAACGCGGTCAACAAACATGAAGCGGTGGCATTTGTGCGAAAACGAACAGGCGATAGCGATCTGTCACTCTACCATCGTCGGCTTTCGACTCGGAGTCACTTCGCATCGCTTTTCAACGATTTCAAAATGATGTTGCAGGTGCCCCGCCAGTAGCCAGGCGAGAACGCGAACGGTGACCGCGTTGCCGGACACCACCCCGCGACATTCCCACGCACGCGGCGAAATGCGTTCGAGCAACCGCAGATTCGCCTTTCGGAGATCACCCAGTTCGCTGACCAAGTGAGAAAAGTTTCCCAGTCCGAATCGGCTGTCGGCGGAGACATTTTCGTCCCAACCCGGCAGAGCCGGTTCGCTCCCGTCGGCCAGGCTCATGATGCGGTAGCCGTGGAGTCGTTCGGCGTTCGCGCAATGCTCAAACACCTGACGAATGGTCCATCCGTAGGGAGCGTGCACGCGGTCCACTTGTTCGGTGCTAATGCTGCTTGCCAGCTCACAAATCCAAAACAACTGATCCTTCAGCAGACCGATGACGCAATCTCCTTCGAGCCGTCCGATCAAGTCGAGGTGGTACGGCGTTTCGGTCTCCCCGTCGGCGGGGCGTCGACTGGCGATTCGATTCATCTTCAGGCACCTGGAACCAGTCGCTTCAACAGGGTCGCCGTCGCCGCAACGGAATCAAGATCGATCGTGTGCGGCCCATCAAATGAGTGAAAGTCGGCTTGAATTCCACCGGCACCGATCAAATCACGCAAATGCGTCGCCGAAGAATAGGGCAGGACGGGGTCGATCGTCCCATGGGATTGATAGACACGCGTTTCTTTGAGCCTCGGCATCGCTTTACTCCAATCTTCTTGGCAGACCACCGTCCCCGAAAACTGAATCAGCAAGTCCGGAGTTGGGATGTCGCCACGCAGCGCGGTATCCATGGTCAGCATCGCGCCCTGAGAAAAGCCGCCGATCGCCAGAGCAGTTTTCGAACTCGTTGTGATGCCGTCCACCGCCGCGCGAATCGTCGCCGACAGCTTCTCCCGAGCCTCATCAATTCCCGGCGGCGTCTTCTGATGCAGCTCGTCAAAGCGGTTGGCTTGAACGTGCTCCATCAATTGGGCCATGTTGATCGGCCACCACGCACGACCGTCGGGCATTCCCAATTCCGCCAAGCTGTTCGGGGCGACGGGGAAAACGAATCGGAACGCACGCGCCGCGTCGCCCAGCAAATGGATCCATTCGCCAGCGACACCGACCAGGTCACTCCCCGGGGCGCCGTAACCGTGGCAAAGCAGCGCGACAGCGGTCGGTGGATACTCCGCGCCAAAGTCAATGACATGGCACTCGAGTGATCCGAGTGTTTCGAGTCGGGCCAGGGGTTGAGTCACACGGTTGCTCGCAAATTCGCCGTTCAAAAGCCGGATTCTAACCGCGAGTCGACTCGGCTTTAACCCGCCGCAATGATCCCGGCGCGCTAGAATAAAGCGATGAAAGAATCCATCTTGCAAGTTGCCCGGCGAGCGGACGCATTCTTTTCCGGCAAATCACCCATTCACGAAACGATGCGACGGCTCGCGAGAGTCATGGGTGAAATGAAGCTCCCGTTCGCGGTCGCCGGTGCCATGGCGGCGAACGCTCACGGTCACACGCGAACGACGGCAGATGTCAACATCATTCTTCGTCGAGAGGATCTCGCGCGGTTCAAGGACCGCCATCTCGGACTCGGTTGGGTCGACAAGTTTGAGGGTTCCAAAAACTTTCGCGACGCCGTGACGAATGTCAGCGTCGATGTGCTCTTGACCGGCGAATACCCCGGCGATGGCCTGCGAAAGCCGATCGCGTTCCCAGAACCGGAAACCGTCACCGAAGTCGTCAATGAAGAGGATGGAATTCCCTACATCTCGCTCCAAACACTGATCGAGTTGAAGCTAACCAGCGGAATGACCACCGATCACCGACCACGCGATTTGGACGATGTGATTCAATTGATCAAGGTGAACGAACTGCCTCGCGGCTATGCCGAAGAGATCCATGCATATGTCCGGTCGAGCTTCCTCAAAATGTGGCAAGCCGCTCAGGTCAACGAGGACTACTAACGCCACCTCACAAGCGACTTTGCTAGGAAGCTGACGCAGTTGTGCTATCGTGGGGTGAATCCCATTCCTCCCAGCCTCGATCCCGCCATGTCCCCGACACGCCTCTTACTTTGCCTCGCGGCTTCCTGCCTCTTCATCCTTTCCCTCTCGGCACGAAGCGGAGCCGCGCCCCCCAACATCGTGTTTATCCTCGCGGACGATCTGGGTTACCGCGAAGTCGGCGCGTTCGGGCAAGAGAAGATTCGCACGCCCAATCTGGATCGCTTGGCATCGCAGGGCATGAAGCTCACCAATCACTACAGCGGCAACGCGGTCTGCGCTCCGTCTCGGTGCGTCCTGATGACGGGCAAGCATCCCGGGATCGCCTTCGTACGCAACAACCGATCGGTCAAGCCGGAAGGGCAATATCCGATCCCGGACCAAGAACTGACGTTGGCGGAGCGTCTGAAAGAACTCGGTTACGCGACCGGAGCGTTTGGGAAATGGGGACTCGGCCCGGTCGGCTCGACCGGTGACCCCAACAAGCAAGGCTTCGATCGATTCTTCGGATACAACTGCCAAGCCCACGCGCACAGCTATTACACCAACTACCTGTGGAGCAACCAGCAGAAAGTCAAGCTCGATAATGAGCCGCCGGTCCCCGGTCACGCTTCACTCGACGAAGGGAGCGACCCGGCCGACCCGAAGAGCTACGACATCTTCAAAGGCAAAGAGTATGCGCCCGATCGGATCCACGAGCAGGCATTGCAATTCCTGCGAGACAATGCCGACGGGCCCTTCTTTCTTTACTACCCCTCGGTGATCCCACACGTCGCTTTGCATGTCCCCGATGAAGACCTCCAGCCCTACCTCGCGCTCCGGTGGAACGACCCTCCGTTCACACGCGCCCGCGGCTACGGCTACACGCCACACTTCACCCCGAGGGCAGCGTATGCGGCCATGATCACTCGACTCGACACGTATGTTGGCAATGTGCTGCGTACGCTCGACGAACTGGGCGTGTCGGACAACACCCTCGTGATCTTTAGCAGCGACAACGGAGCGACTCACCTCAACGACGAAGTCGATGTCGATTTCTTTGACAGCGTCGGTGAACTGCGTGGGCTCAAAGGATCGCTTTACGAAGGCGGTGTTCGCGTCCCGACGATCGTACGCTGGCCCGGCAAAGTCGCGGAGGGAAGCGAAAGCGATTACACCAGTGGTTTCGAAGACTGGATGCCCACCGTCATTGACGCCGCCGGCGG
>JBCBLJ010000957.1:0-2941 GCA_038520195.1 Planctomycetota bacterium | reverse complement strand
TTTACCATCTGGGTGGGAACGGGCGAGAACAATTCGCAGCGGAGCGTTGGCTATGGAGACGGACTCTATAAGTCATCTGATGGTGGCGCGACCTTCACGAAGGTTGGTCTCGAACAGAGCGAGCACATCGGCAAGATCATCATCCATCCGAACGATTCGAACACCGTTTACGTCGCGGCCCAGGGTCCACTTTGGAAAGAAGGCGGTGACCGTGGTCTCTACAAGACGACCAATGGAGGCAAGGACTGGAGCAAGGTGCTTAGCATTAGCGAGAACACCGGCATCAACGAAGTGTTGATGGACCCGACCAATCCCGACATCCTCTACGCGTCGGCGTACCAACGACGCCGACATACCTGGGTCTTGATCGATGGCGGTCCGGAATCGGGGATTCACAAGTCAACCGATGGCGGCAAAACCTGGAAGAAAATCAACCGCGGATTGCCGGGAGGAGACAAGGGGCGAATCGGAATGGCGATTTCGCCGATCGATCCCGAAGTGATTTACGCGATTGTCGAGGCTGCCGAGGGTAGCAGCGGATTCTACCGCAGCGCGAATCGCGGCGAGTCCTGGAGCAAGATGAGCTCGTACGTATCGAGCAGCCCCCAGTACTACCAAGAAATCGTTGCCTGCCCGCACAAGTTTGACCGCGTGTATTCGCTCGACACCTACATGATGGTAAGCGAGGACGGCGGCAAAACCTTCGAACGACTCGGGGAAGCTGACAAGCACGTCGACAACCACGCGTTGGTGATCGATCCAAGCGACGAAGAGCATCTGATCATCGGTTGCGATGGCGGTATCTACGAATCATGGGATCGCGGCAAGAACTACGACTACAAGTCAAATCTACCGATCACGCAGTTCTACAAGGTCGCGGTCTCGAATGAAAAACCGTTCTACTACGTCTACGGAGGAACTCAGGACAACGCAACACAGGGTGGGCCCTCTCGCACGAACAACACGCACGGCATTCGCAACAGCGATTGGTTTATCACGGTGTTCGGCGACGGCTTCGACCCGGCCGTCGATCCCGAGGATCCCGACACCATCTATTCGCAGTGGCAATACGGTGGCCTGGTACGATTCAATCGAAAGACCGGTGAACGCGTTGACATCAAGCCGCAGCCCGAAGCGGATTCGCCGCCGCTGCGTTGGAACTGGGACTCGGCGCTGTTGATCTCACCGCACAACCATGAGCAAATCTATTACGGTTCCCAGATACTGTTCCAGAGTGAGGATCGTGGCAACAGTTGGAAAGCCATCAGCCCTGACCTCTCGCGGAATCTCGACCGCAACAAACTTAAGGTCATGGGCCGAGTTTGGAGCGCCGAGTCGGTCGCCAAGAACATGTCGACGTCACAGTACGGCACGATCGTTTCCGTCAGCGAGTCTCCGCTCGAGAAGGGCCTGATCTACGTTGGGACCGATGACGGGATGTTGCAGGTCACCGAGGACGGAGGGGAGAACTGGCGCGCGATTAGCAAGTTCGGTTCACTCGAAGTACCTGAGTACGGTTACATCAACGACATCGAAGCTGACTTGCACGATGCCGACACGGTCTACGTCGCGGTCAACAATCATAAACGCGGCGATTTCAAGCCCTACATTGTCAAATCGACTGATCGCGGGAAGTCGTGGGAGACACTTCAAGGCGACTTGCCCGGGCGTGGTAGCGTGTACGCCATCAAGCAGGATCACGAGAATGCGGAGTTGCTTTTCTGCGGAACGGAATTCGGGTGCTATGTCACCGTGGACGGCGGAACAAAATGGATTGAGTTGGGCGGGCTTCCCACGGTTGCGATTCGCGACATTGAGATCCAAGCAGACGAGAACGACCTCGTCCTCGCTTCCTTTGGCCGTGGCTTTTACATTTTGGATGACTATTCGCCGCTCCGTTTCGTCAACGAAGCCTTACTCGAAGAGAACGCGATCATGCCCATCAAGAAGGGGCTGATCTTTGGTCAAGCGGCACCCTTGGCGGGATCGGGGAAGGCTTTTCAGGGCGCGAACTTCTTCACGGCACCCAATCCGCCGTATGGCGTCGCGATCACCTATCATCTCAAGGACAGTTTGAAGTCGGAGAAGGCCAAACGTAAAGAGAAAGACAAGAAGTTGGCCAGTTCCGGCAAAGACACGCCGTACCCGACCTGGGACGAATTCAAGTCCGAGGATCGCGAAGTCGCGCCGCGCGTGATTCTTACGATCCGTGATGCTGACGGCGGCGTTGTCAAACGGTTAAGCGGCAGCACTTCCAAGGGGATGCACCGCACGTACTGGAACCTTCGGCACGCGGGCGCGGGGCGTGGAGACGGGCCGCTTGCGATCCCCGGCACCTATTCGGTCGACATCACTCAAGTGGTGGATGGCGAAGTGACGGAGTTGGTCGAAGCAACGGAATTCGAAATCGAGCCACTGATGTTTGGCGACAAGAGCGAGCGGGATCGTGACGCGATCATGGATTTCGCGCGTGAGGCTCAGGCACTTTCGATCGCGGTCCGCGGCGCGACGGGCGTCGCAACTGCGACGATGGACCAACTCGATGCGATCGGCAGCTTGATTCGCGCTTCAAGCGAACTCGATCCGACGCTCGAGGAGGAGGTCCGCGAATTGAAACTTCGCCTGATGGACATTCAGGAAGCGTTCAACGGGGATCCAACCAAGTCACGCCGCAATGAGCCGGCAGCACCGGGACTCAACAGTCGCCTCCGAAACACGATGATGGGCGTCATGGGCAGTACCGAAGGCCCCACGGACACACACCGGCGCCAGTACCAAATCGCTGGTGAGCAGTTTGAGGCGGTGGTTGGCGACTTGAGCGAACTGGTCGAGAAGGATCTCAAGGCTTTGCACAAGAAGCTCGATGAAGCCGGAGCGCCCTGGACGCCAGGACGCAAGATTCCCAAATGGAAGAAGTAACCGCGTTCGGCTCGTAGGAGTT
>JBCBLJ010000417.1:0-7206 GCA_038520195.1 Planctomycetota bacterium | reverse complement strand
CGTCGCGCGAAGATGTTTCTGGAAGAATCCCACGACTTCGCGTTCGAATTCGAACGTGTTCTCGCGATAGATCGATTCAGCGAACGGATCCCCGACGTTGTTGACGGCGTACTCCAAGAGCGGCAGGATTTCTCGGTGGTTGTAGTCCTGGGCACAGGGGTAGCCAATGAAACTGCTCGACAGCTCCGAGAGTTCTTGCAGGAGTTTTTGGAGCCTTTGATTCGCCTCGGGGTGAAGCTCCGGCATCTGCGGAGGCCGCAGAACCGCCCCGTCTTTTTGGTCCAACACGGTGGTTCGAATGAAGTCGGTGAGAAGGTTTTCAGCGCCAGAAAGACATCTTCCGCCGATTGCTTGCGGGCTGTCAATGGAACAGTGCGAATCGTTCACGCGACCATGTTTTCTATTTTATTAGAAATAAAGGTTGACTCGAATCAGCGAGCCCGCAATTCTATTTCGATAGAAATTGGAAAGACGCGGGCGTCGCTGCGTCCTTCCAACTGAGTCCTGCCACGCCACGGGGAGTTTCGCTCATGCCACGGCCTCCTTCCGATCATCCCACGAAACTTGAGCTGCAGATTCTCAAGATCCTGTGGCATTCCTCGCCAAAGACCGTTCGTGAGATACGAGAGTGCCTGGCCCAAGGGGGACGCGACCTTGCCCACACGTCGGTCATCACAACGCTTGGCACGATGGTCGACAAAGGTCAACTCGGCAAACTGGCCCCCGAATCGGGGAAGGCATTTCGTTTTGAGCCGCGGTTGCAGCGTCATGAAGTCTCGTCGTCGATGCTCGGCGATTTGGTGGATCAGCTCTTTGATGGATCCGCGGAGGCCGTGATGCAGAGTCTGTTTGATTTCAAGGATGTCGATGAAGCTGAAATCAAGCGTTTGCGTCGGTTGTTGAGCCAGAAGTTGAAGGAGCAGTCGTGATGGAGTTTCTAACGCACGGTTTCGACTGGCAAGCATTGAGCCAACGTCTGTTGCTAATGCTGATTCACTTCACCTGGCAAGCCACGCTCGTGTCGGGCTTCCTTGCGCTCACGCTTCGATGGCTACCGCGTGATCGGGCTCGCTCTCGGTACGCCGTTTCGGTTGGGGGATTGATTCTGCTGCCGATGGCGGCCCTGCTCACGTTGTTGCAAGCGACACCCCAGAGTCGCTCGTTCGCGAATCGTGCCGAAGCGGCGAACCATCAGGGACTGGTCGATCCCGCGGTGATTGCAAGCCTGGAATCGGACGCCGCCCGTCTGTCCGCGCCGCCGCCGGATGGGCGTGAGCCTACCGGGGCGCCAGCGAACGAGGTTTTGCGATCCGATCCACGTGCCACGTCCGACGTGGACGAACGATGGACCGCGACGATTCCCGTCTCGTTCCATCAGGTTGCGCCTTGGGTGTCGGCGCTCTATTCTCTGGGCGTCTTGTGGATGCTAGCCCGTACGATGATCGGGGTGACTGAGGGTCGCCGTCTGTGCCGAGAGGCCGTACCGATCACGACTGGGCTGATTGCGGAGCTGATGGTTCGACTCTCACGGGACATCGGACTTTCGCACACTCCGGCGATCGCTCGGTCCAAGGAGATCATGGTACCGGCGGTGATCGGGGTGCTTCGCCCAACGATCCTGCTGCCGTGTTCATTGGTAACGGGCTTAATGCCGAACGAAATCTCGGCCATCCTGAGCCACGAACTGGCTCACATTCGTCGGCACGATGTCTGTCTTGGGATCTTCCAACGGGTGCTGGAGTCCCTGTTTTTCTTCCACCCGGCGGTATGGTGGATCAGCGCCCAGGTGAGTCGGGAGCGAGAGCACTGCTGTGACGACGCCGCGATTGGTTGTGGTCATGCGACGACGGGGTACGTCGAAGCACTGCTGCGCGCCGCCGAGTTGTGTCTCTCCAATGATCGCGCCGAGGTGAAAACTCCGCCCGTCGGTGTCAGCTTCTTGGGCGAAAGTCGGTCGGAATTGACTCGGCGGGTCGAACGTCTTCTTGCGGTCGAGGGTTCCAAGCGATGGGCAATGCCACGCGTATTCGCGATCGGATTGACCTTGGCCTTTCTAGGTGCGTTTGCGTGCCTAGGAGCCAGGGGACAGGGTGCTGGGGGACAGGGTGCTGGAGGACAGGGAGCCAGGGGACAGGGCGGTTCTGCGAATGCCTCCGGCGAGAGCCAAGATTCCTCGGAAGACATTTTCGTCGGTCGCGTCGCGATCCAAGAGGCGTCAAAGGAAGCAGCCGACGTCTCCCGCGCCGAACAATACCGAAAGCATCTGATCGACGCTCGAACGACGGGGCGGGCTGGCTTGTTGAAGGCTTTCGGGGGAACCGCGGAGACGGAAGAATCGGTCGCGAGTGGATTACGGTGGATTCTGCGACAACAACGGTCAGATGGTTCCTGGAGTTTCGAGCCCGTTGCATCTAACGCGTCCAATGGCGATCGCGCGGACTCGATGGCGTTGGCAGGGACCGCAATGGCGCTGTTGGCTTTGACCGGTGACGGGAACACGCATCACACGGGAGAGCATCGCGAAGCGGTCAAACGTGGAACCGCTTTCCTGCTGACGCAGCAATCCAAAGATGGACGATTCGGTCGAAAACAGATGTACGTGCACGCGATCACCAGTTACGCGATCGCTGACCTGTATGCGTTGACGGGCGACGCGGCGCTCAAGCCCAGCTTGCGACGCGCCGTGAACTATTCGATTCAGGCGCAGAATCCGATCGGCGGCGGATGGCGGTACATGCCGCGGCAAGGCGGTGACCTTTCGATGACGACGTGGTTTGTTGCCGGACTCTCGCGGGCTCGCGATGCCGACATTTCAATTCCCGATGCGACCCTCGGGAAGGCAAAAAAGTTTGTCGAATCGACGGACACAGGAAAGGGCTTTGGCTATCTACCCGGTTCGCCGGCGACGCCGAGTATGACCGGTGCAGGGCTCCTCTGTCTGCAACGTCTGTCGGGGGCATGGCAAGCTGATTCGTACTCGTCCGCCGCTCGTGCGATCAGAGCAGTCGGCTTTCGATCATCCGATCAAGACTTTTACCAGTGGCTGCAAGTGACGCAGGCGCTCCGGCAAAACGGCGGAGAGACTTGGGAGGAATGGAATCAGGCACTTCGAAAGGAACTCCCAAGGATGCAGCATCGTGAGGGAGCAAAGGCGGGAAGTTGGCCTCATGGGCAGGCGAAATATGGCAAGCCGGTCGGCCCGCTTTACACAACCTGCTTCGCCGTGTTGACGCTTCAAAGCTACTACCGAGATGGCACGATTCCGTCAGGGCAAAACAGTCCGCAGGCTGCAAAGGAACACACGCCCATCGCCGGTTCGGTCGTCCGAATCTTCGTCGACAGCGAATCAGCGCAGGTGCAGGCGACGCCCGATGTCAAGATTGGATTCCTGCAGTCCATCCTTTCGCAATTCGAGCAGGAAGGCATTGAATCCATCCAAATCGCGGCGCTGACAGGCAAACCCACGCTGACAGCGAAGGACAAGAAACGATCGCGAATCGACCTGAACTTCGATGAGGGAGGCGTCGAAATCCGGGTGAGCAAAACGCTTCCCTACAAACACGTCATGACGGTCCTGAAAGCGCTCGACGAATCGGGCTTCGAATCGGTGAAGATCGGCGTCGGCGAAAATTAGCGTTGCCGATTCGCATTGGGATCCTGAAACGGGGCAGGATCCGATAACCGAAGGCTACTACTCGACTCTGAGTTTTCCGGGCACCGGCGAGTAGGACTACGACTTCGTTGAGTACGAGCACGGTTGCGGTAAAGCCCGCCGTCAAGATGGACGGATCCGAAAGTATTCCAACCACGAATGCCAAAAGTGGCGCTGACCCGCTAGCATGCCGCTACGTTGCAAGTTGGAACTCGATGTGGTTGGTTGAAAGATGACTCGGTTGTTTGCGGGAACGCCCTTTGACATTCCACCGGAGTGTGATGATTGCGGGAAGCCGGAGTCCGAGTGTGACTGCACGGCGGACCAGAAAGCCGCGGCCGAAGCGGCTCGCCAACGCGAAGCGGATCGATTGCCACCGGAGAAGCAGACCGCGCGGATCAGTGTTCAAAAACGCAAGGGCGGCCGCAAGGCAACCGTCATCGAGGGGCTGACCGCGAAGGCGAACGACTTGCCACAGTTGCTTGCGCGACTGCAATCGGCATGCGGAACGGGAGGGACGGTGAAGGCGAAAGTCGACCTGCTTGAATTGCAAGGCGATCATGCGGAGCAAGTGAAGCGATCGCTCAAGGAGATCGGCTTTCGAGTGAAGGGGTGAATGGGGCGAGCTTCGAGTGAGGGTGGGGAAACACCCTCGACACCATTCGTTGGTTCGCCTTCCTCACGCGCGAGTACCAAGCTCTCAGAGTGCACCCGTTGCGAACTCGGTGCAGCAACCGCCGGCTTCTCACCGGCGTTGCCCTCAGATGCCCAGCGGGCTCAACGGGCTCGACGGATTTTAAGCCAGGATCGATACGGGATCGAATCGACCGCCGAGGATGGATTCGCTTTCGCACCCGAGCCAGTTCTCGAGGACTGATGCATAGACAGCGCGGAAGTCGGTGTGGAATTTGAGGTCCCCTTGATCCAGGTCGGTGAGACTGGGGTGTTTGCCGATGAGTCCCGACCGGACTGCGTTGCCGGCCAAGAAAATCGGGCCGGCGGTGCCATGGTCCGTCCCGTCGCTCGCGTTTTCCGCAACGCGACGGCCAAACTCGCTAAAGCACATGACCATGACACGGTCTCCGTGACCCTGTTGATTGAGGTCGGTGATCAAGCTGCTCACGGAATCACTGACTTGCCGCAACAGTGCCGCATGTGCGTCAGGTTGGTTCGCGTGTGTGTCGAAGCCGTCGATTTGAACGTAATAGATCGTCGACTTGATCCCACCGGCGATCAGTTTCGCGACGGTACCGAGTTTTTTCCCCAGACCCGAGTTGGGAAACTTCTTTGCCGGCTTGTACTGCATTCCTGCCGATTCGAGCCGATCGCTGGCTTCGACGGCCGAGGTGGTGCTTTGCTGGACGAAGCCGAGCAATTCGTTGGCGGCGGAGCTTTGCGCCGCCGTGGTATTGCCGATTGCCTTCCGTAGATCGACGCTACCATTGTCCAGAAGTCGAAACTCGTCGAGTGATTGGATCGACGGCACGCGGACGTCGCGTGAAGTGAGTGCGAAGGGTTGCTTATCGGCACCGAGGTGCAGCGCCGCTGGATCACCTGAGGTGATCGCACCGTTGGCTTGGAGGTACCGCCCGATCCAACCGTCGTCACGGGCTTGGTTCTTGCGCAGGCACGAATGCCAGATATCCATGGACTCGAAGTGAGAGCGGTTGGGGTTTTCGTATCCGACGCCCTGAATGACACCGAATCGATTTTGTTCGAGCAGTTCCGCGAAGCCCGTCATGGCGGGGTGCAGACCAACTTCATTATCGATCGGCAGGCAAGCGGCTTTGCTGATACCGAGTTTTGGACGCGCCTTTTTGTAGGCGGGATCGGAATGCGGGATCACCGAGTTGAGTCCGTCATTGCCGCCAGCCATTTCGACGACGACGAGAACACGGTCTTTGTCGCCGCCGGCGGCCGCGGCATGACAGAGGACTTGAGGGGCCGTCGCGCCAAAAGCCATCACCCCCGAGGCGGCGGAGAGTTGAGTGAGGAACTGGCGTCGCTTGTATCGCTGGTTCATGCCAATTGGAACTCCGGTAATGAGCAGAGAACATGCAGGGCGTCTTTGAGACTCTTGTCTCGGTTCGCGCCGGTTGAATCAAGTGCGGCGACTTGCCGTTTAGCGTCCGGTGAGATCGGGACGGCGAACAGCAGCGGTTCGATCCATTCGACGAGTTGCTCTGTCGTCTGGACATCTTGGCTTTCAAGGTATTCCGCGAGCGACTTGCGTCCAAAGCGCGTCTTGTCACTGTCGAGAACTTGGCGGATTAAGTTGGCGCGTCCGAGCAGCGTCGAGGAGTTGATCCACGTTCTTCCGCCATCCCAGCCTTTGACGCTCGGCGGGAAGTACAGTCCGAGGCCAAGCTTCCGGCATCCGCCGGCAATCTCGTAGTTGTTGGTCGAACCTTCGAGGCCACGCAGCAATCCGACGGCAACATCGATGGGGGATTTGATCTTGCGTGCGCGGGCGTGCGTGAAGAACAAGTTGCTGCCGAGAATTCGCTGCAGCGTGGGCGCGACGTGTAATTCGTTGTCGCGAAGTTCCTTTGCGAGCGGTTCGATCAACGCCTTGGTCGGTGCCGGTTCGTCCGCGACGAAGTAGCGAATCAGTTTGGACGCAATGAATCGAGGCACCGCATCTTGCGCGAGCACGATTTCGACGCCCTGTTCCCCACTGAATTCGCCGGACGAATCGAGAAAAGACTTTTTGCCGAAGTCGTGCTGATAGCGATTGAAGCGAAACTTGTTGCGTTTGATTTCCCAGCCGGTGAAACAGCGGGCCAGTTCGCGGATATCCGTTTCGGTGTAGTTGCCTTCGCCGAGACAAAACAGCTCCATGATCTCGCGGGCATAATTCTCGTTTGGATGCGCTTTTCGGTTGGTCGCCGAGTCAAGGTAGATCAGCATCGCGGCATCGCGTGAGATGCCTTGCACGAGAGCGGCGAAGTCTCCGAGGGCGTGTTGACGGAGCAGGTCGTTTTGTCGCTGCATCAAGTCAGCTTCTTCGACCTTTTCGGCGCTGGTGGCGAAGTGCCCGTGCCAAAACAAGGTTGTCTTTTCCAACAACGGCGCGGGCGTCGACACCATCCGGTAGACCCACTGCGCCGCCAATTGCGAAACGCTGCCGCTGGCGAGTCCAGCGCGGATCAGGGCATCGAGTTGCTTGCGATAGTCGGCGGGTTCGGACCCGGCGACGAGATCTGCGACGACGTCCGCGGGAGACCGCTGGAGCGCAGCATCAATCTGCTTTCGGTTTGCCCCAAATCCGGCGCGGCGAAACAGGTGTGCGGCGGCGGCGGTGTCCCAGGGGTTGCCCGCATCCGGTTCGAACGGCTGCCAAGCCCAAGCGGGGTCGATCATTTCGAGATTCATGGCGAGCCTATTGTTGAACGCGCAAGTTGAGCGAGAGCTTGAGATGATCGTCAACGTGGCGTAGACGTAACGAAAGGTCTTCGAAGAAGCCGACCACATCGAGCAGAAGATCGATTGCAGCCTCGGCCTCTTCGCGGTCGTTTCCTTCTTCGAGCATGTTGTTGGCGATCAATTGTTCG
>JBCBLJ010001140.1:0-1945 GCA_038520195.1 Planctomycetota bacterium | reverse complement strand
GATCGCCGCAGCGAGCGTCGATGACGGTCGATCGGTCGGAGCCGGGCGTCTGAGCCAGCGTCGTGCCATCGATCCAATCCGAAACGATGTAGGGTCCTCCGTGAGGTGACAGTCCCCAGCCTCTGTAGCGAAGGACACCGCGATGATCGATTTGAGATGCTAATTCGATCTCGCGGAGAAACGCCGCTCTTACGGAACCTGTTTGCCAAAACACTTTGCGCAAAAACTTCACGGCAACCTGCTCACCGCTTGCTTGAAGGCTTGCCCGATACACTTTTCCGAAAGCGCCGCTGCCGACCAGCCCACCGAGCACGAATTCTCCGTAGCTGATTCGTGGGAGATGTTTCGGAAGAGACGGGTCTGGCGGAGACGACACAGTTCCTTCCTCACCGGAAAACTGTTTGCGAAGTCGTTGCACCCGTCGTCGTACTCTCCTTTCATCGATCGAGAGTTCGTCCGCGATCTCTCGCTGTGTGCAGCCCGCCATCAATCGAGCCAGTACCGCGCGAAGCTCCTCGTCGAGTTCGGTTTCGATCCAATCCTGAAGTTCGGCGGCGCAGGCGGTGTTATGAGCCACCGCCGCTTCGATGGCTTCCAACGGAAGTCGCGTCGCTTGTCCGCCACGCTTTGCCGCCGCCGACTGTTCGAATCGCCGGGCGAGTTTGCGCTGAGCGAACAGCGCCAATAGGTGCCAAAGACTGAGTGTCTCACTGATCTGCAAACGGCTTTGTTTGGCGGCATGAAAGAAGCTGCCCCAAGCCGACTGAACGACCTCTTCCGGGGCGATCGAATCCCGGTACGGTTTCGCGACGCGATTTGCCACCAGCCCGATGAGTCGTGTCGTATACCGTCGCCACAAAACATCGGCCGCACCCTGGTCCCCGCCTTTCCAAGCCTGGACCAATTCGCGGTCCGGTCGGTCAACGAGGTCAGTGGGGGCAAAAAGTGATTTTCCTGAAGAGGGGGTGTCCGGTTTCATCGCCCATTCCTCATTGGCGTGATGAGGACGTCACTGGAGACAGTTCCCGTGGTTGCGTCTGCCTGGAGTCGCCGGGCTAATCAATCTTATTGTGGAGATCAAACGATGACGATGGTGGTGACCGAACCGTGCCGAGGTTGTAAAGACAAGTCTTGCCTCAACGTGTGTCCGGTGGAGTGTTTTCACGAAGACGAATGGATGGTCTACATTGATCCGGATGAGTGCATTGACTGCGGCGCTTGCGTGGTGGAGTGTCCGGTCGAAGCGATCTTCCATGAAGACGATGTCCCCAAGCAGTGGTTGAGCTACATCGAACTCAATCGTGCGAAAATCGCAGTTTGTGACTCGGCGCATTGAAAGCCAAGGAACAATCTGGCGAGTTTTGCCTTGCGTAGTGTCGCGGGAATCAATTGATGTTGCTTGGAGGCATCAACTGGCTTCGCTCTCCCATGAGGAAGAGTCGAGCGCACGAGTGTGATCAACGTCGCCTTCCCCACGCTATCTCGTCCCCGAGGCACTAGCGAAAACGCTCGCGTTGTTTCGCGCTGACGCGGATATCGAAGCGCTCTTCATAGCGGTGCGTCTCGTTCTCGAACGTCACCGAAGCGTCCTGGTTCTCGAAGCGGAATCTCTGGATCGGTGGCGGCGAGATCGGTTGAATCGAATACAACTCAAGTAGAGAGATAAGCCCGCCAATCGCGGGACCGGACCGACTTCGGTCGGACGGTTCCGTGGTCGGGGGCGTTTTTGCGCGGTGCTCGATTCGAATCGGAATACCGCGTTGCGCGCCGCTGCGAGGATCGTCTTTGGCGTTCACGAAAACATTGACGCGAACGGGGAACAGACCCGGCAGGTCTCGGCCGGACTGGCGCTGAATGTCTTCGACGCGTTCAGGTTTGATGGTGCCGATCAACACGTGCAGCGGTTGTCCATCCAGTTCACTCTCTCCGACACGAAGGTTGTAGT
>JBCBLJ010000928.1:0-3091 GCA_038520195.1 Planctomycetota bacterium | reverse complement strand
GACCGTCTGGGGCCCCGAGTCGAGTAGCTTGCGAAGTCCTTCCTCATCGGTGATCTGATGGATCAGTCCACGCCACCGGAGTTCTTCAATCAAATCTTCAGCCATCTGCTTGCTGTCCTCGTCGTTCCAAGATCGCTTGTGCGATCGCCAAATCATCGGGATGCGTGATCTTGATGTTTTCCGCCGAACCCGCAACCATCGCCACGGACTTTCCCATCCGCTGAACAAGGTCCGCGTCATCGGTCGCGGGGCGGCCACGATGTCGCGCGTAAGCCTCGCGCAGGATTCGAAGGTCGAATACCTGCGGCGTCTGGGCCAGCCAAATCGTCTCTCGATCCACAGTTTCACACGATTCGCCCGAGTCGAACGTTTGCTTGACCGTCGCCGTCGCGGGCAATGCCAAGATCGCCGCGCCGGTCTGGTCCGCTCGGCTAAACACGGCCTCCAAATCCTCAGCGGTTACCAAAGGCCGTGCCGCGTCGTGGATGGCGACCAATCGGATCGCCGCATCGTCGCCGACAAAAGAAAGACCCGCGCCAACGCTATCGGTTCGCTCCGCGCCGCCTTCCGCCAACTCGACCCGAAGCTCGCGCAGTTGCTCGCTGAAGACGGACTCGAACCGTGGACGATCAAGTTGCGAAACAGGCATGATCAAACGGCTGACCCGTGGACTGCCGCGGAGCACCCGCGCGGACAACTCCCAGATCGAATTCGTCCCAAGCCGCGCGAATAACTTGTTTTCCTCGCCGCCGAATCGCCGTCCACTTCCAGCGGCGGGCAAAATCACGGCAATGTCCTGCGTGCTCACGTCGTCGTTCGAATCAAGAGATGACCGGAGCGCTGCCCATCAACGTCGGGCAGCGGCATGCTTGAGTGGCAGCCAAGCCGCACCTTCGCTACTGCTGGCAACGCATTGCTGAATGAAGTACATGCCTTCGACGCCGTCATGTACGTTCGTGTAAACCGTGTCGGTGCGATCAAAACTTTGACCCGACGCTCGCTTGGCCATGTCATCAAACGCCGAGGTGTACACATTCGCGAACGCTTCGAAGAAGGCTTCTGGGTGGCCAGAAGGCAAGCGACATGCCGCGGCACCCGACGCGTTCATGAACGGTGCGTTCGGATCGCGGGTGTAGATCTGATGTGGCTTTCCGTTTTGACGATAGACCATCTCGTTCGGGTTCTCTTGGCGCCACCGCAGGGAACCCTTCGTGCCGTCGATTTCGATCTCAAGATCGTTTTCGCGGCCATGGCTGATCTGTGACGCGGTCACCGTTCCCAAGCCACCGTTGTCGTATCGAATCACGGCCGTCCCGTAGTCATCTAAGCGACGACCTTCGACAAACGTTTTCAAGCTACAACTGACCTGGTCCGGCAGTAATCCCGTCATGTAGCGGCCCAGGTTGTACGCATGCGTCGCGATGTCTCCGAAGGCCCCGGCCGCGCCACTCTTGCCTGGGTCCGTTCTCCAAGCCGCCTGCTTTTGGTCTTCCTCCTCGAGCGACGTTCGCAGCCAGCCTTGAATGTACTGCGCGCGGATCGCGTTGATCTCGCCAAGTTCTCCGCCCAGGATCATCTCACGCGCCTGACGCACCAGCGGGTAGCCGGAATAATTGTGCGAAAGCGCGAACACCACGTCGCTCCCGTTGACGGTCTCACGAAGCGTCTCCGCTTGAGCCAGATCGAACGTCATCGGCTTGTCACAAACGACGTTGAAACCAGCCTTCACCGCCGCTTCGGCGACCTCAAAGTGAACGTGATTGGGAGTCGTGATGCTCACAAAGTCGATTCGTTCGCCCTCGGGCAACTTCGACTCCGATTCCAGCATCTCCTGATAGCTCGTGTAAGCCCGCGCGTCTTCGATCCCGTAATCCGGCGCCGAAGCCTTCGCACGCTCCGCGTTGCTCGACAAAGCACCCGCCGTCACCACCGCCCGATTGTCCAAGCAAGCCGCGATCGAATGGACACGTCCGATAAATGAACCTTGACCGCCGCCAACGAGTGCCATGCGTAGTTTTCGGTTCAGGGGTTCATTAATGCCCATGGTGGTTTTTGTTGACCTCGGGGATCCAAAGGGAGACAATTTGAAGAGGTCGATGACCCGATCAAATCCGCGGCGGGGAACGCAATTTCACGATCCGCAATCGTAAAGAGCCCCGCCGTTCCCTACAATTCCCCCGCCGACGTCGTTCGGCAACCTGTTCACCCCGCCGAGTTGCTCGGCACACCGTTTCCCCCGGCGCGTTGTTCCGCACCCTCTCTCGCTGCTGCTGTTCGATCAGCAATCGCTCGACCGGTGTGACACGACTGCTGACAGCCAGATTCGTACCAGCCAGATTCGTACCAGCCATTGGTACCAGACGTTTGAGTCGATCCGCTTTCACTATTCCCAAGCACGGAGCAATCTCAGGATGAACCTCTCTACTTCTCGCCGCCCGCGAACGAGTCAACTCCCGCTCTATCTCTCCGGCTTCATCACATTGATCGCCGTCTCCGCGGCTGCGTTTCTGTTCGGCCAAAATCAAACGCTCCGACAAGACCGAAACCCGCTTGGACTCACGATGCCGACGCTCGATGCGACCGCCGCCGTCACCAGTGATAAGTTTTCGATGTCGACGGGTTTCATCAGCAATGACACCGAAGGCCTGTTTGTGCTCGACCACAATTCCGGGTTGCTGCAGTGTTCGGTTATGTACCCGCGACTCGCACAGTTTGCCGGACTGTTCACCGTGAATGTTCACGACGCGCTGGGTGCCTCCAAAGGTGCCAGCTTCATGATGCTGACCGGGCTCGTAGATCTACCCAGCAACAACGCTCAACCGCTCGCGACCTCGGTCGTCTACGTCCTCAACACGACCACCGGCAACTATGCCTGCTACGCAATCCCGTTCAACCGCACGCTGATGAATTCAAACCGTCCGCAGAAGCGTTTATCGCAGATTGTCGCGATCAATCACCGGGTCGGCCGATCCGGTCGCGACGAGAGACATCGCTGCTTGCTGCGGACGGTTTGAATTCATCAGCGTGCGGTTGAACGGGATTGCGTAGCAGGCATAGTTGCCGGTGGTCGTGTTGAGGACGTAGACGACCG
>JBCBLJ010000506.1:0-6184 GCA_038520195.1 Planctomycetota bacterium | reverse complement strand
TGACCATCGACCAGATCCAAGTGGTCGCCGCCGAGACCGAGTCGGGAGTTGTCGATGGCCACATCCAACTCATCGCACACCATCTGTGCGAGCCAGTAAAGGTGCCTTGTCCCATTTCGACTTTCGATGAATGGACGAGCACCTGATTGTCCTTGGTGACCTCGAACCAAAGCTGGGGTTCCGTCCCTTTCCCCGAATAGGGCGGCACCATCTTTTCGATCATGCCCATGATCGCCCGCCGCATCGGATTCAGGCCGACGTAGGTTCCGATGGCCAGCACGCCGAGCGTGCCCAGACCTCCGCGAACAAGGAACTTTCGCCGCGACGCTTTTTTGTTCGCTTTCGCGTCATCGGTTTTCGCGGTTTCGTTTTTCGGTTCTGTCTCGCTCATGGCGCGGCTTCCGCCTTGGCTTGTCGAAGTTCCGCGGCACGATGAATCGCCTTGCGCATCCGATAGTATGTCGCACAACGACAGACGTTGATGATGTTGTCGTCGATGTCGTCGTCCGTCGGCCTCGGGACCTTTTCCAGCAACGCGGCGGTCGCCATCATGAACCCGGGCTGACAGTATCCACACTGCGGGACGACTTCTTCGATCCATGCTTGTTGAACTGGATGTGGATCGTCTTCGCTTCCAAGCCCCTCGATCGTCGTGATCCGTTTACCCTCAGCGAACTTCACGGCATAGGAACAGCAACGCACCGCGTCGCCGTCGATCAAGATCGTGCAAGCCCCGCATGCTGCCTTGCCGCATCCGAACTTCGTTCCTTTCAGATCAAGTGTATCTCGGATCACCCACAGCAATGGCGTGTTGCCATCCTCGACATCCACTGCCGCCGGATTTCCATTGATCGTAAAGCTAACTTTCATAGAGTCTTCGTGGCTTGAACGTGATTTCAACTCGACGTTACTTGCTCGGAATCGGCGAGCCTCTTTTGAACCAGCGTTTCACCGCTTGGATGTAGTCTTTTTTTGACACCGGCGGCTTCTCTCGCGGCTTGCCATCCGCATTGACACCGGGAGCCCAAGCCCAAAGCACCAACTCGTGCTCGGTGAGGTGGTGCATGACCTGTTCAGGAGTCCGACCGCCGTTGCGTTTGGGGTTCAGAATCGACTTCGCTATTTCCACTCGCGTGAGACCCTGCCATCGCATGGAGTCCGGGGCGAGACTCCATTCGGGGGCACCTGGCACGCCCGAGTAGTCGTTGTTCTCCACCTGGTGGCAGGTATTGCATTTTGTCGCATCAAAGCCGACGTTCTCTTTCCCCCGTTCGATGCCGAAGTAGTGCGGATGCGAGTCCTCGCCCTGTCTTGGAACGCCGTCGCTGGGATGACAATTGACGCATCGCTTGTGCGTCAGGACACGCATGATCTTGTCAAAATCGGTCGCACCCGCCGTCTTCTGCGGAGGCTGAGCGAAAGCGTTTCCCATCGAACCTTCCAAGCCCACCAGAACGAGGGCCGAAGCAGTCCAATAGAGGAGCTTCATCCTGATTCCTGGATTGGTGGAGAGTTGAAGCATCAAGTTGCCTCGCTCGAAATGGAAGAGATTGGTCGTAACGCCTGCGCATTACCAACGACAGTTTCTCGAGGAGTCTCGGTGGAGTCAACCGAACAGTTCCCTGAGCCATCATTGGCGCGACGTTCAGAAACGGCTTTCCGTGATATCCGACGTTCCCGAGGAACGCATCGCTACTTGCGGTTGGGATTCTCAAAAGAGGCTTGGTCCGTCACTCTCTAGAGAGCCCTCGTTTCAATTCTTGAGATGCTACGTCTGGTCGGGATACTCGCGATGATTTGGCTTTGCCGCGTCTTGATGCTGTTCGTCTTCGCCCTGTTCTGGGGAGGTTTGACGTTTTACACGGGATTTGTTGTCCGGATCTCGCACGAGGTACTAAACGATCCCTTTGATGGCGGACTCATTACCCAGCGAGTCACGGTCTTGCTCCAGTACTTGGGTGTTGCCGCCGGGCTCTTGATGCTGATCAATGCCGGAACAATCGCGCGTCGGTCGCGAGGATATGGCGTGGCTCTTACCGCGCTTGCATCGACTCTGTTAATCTCCGTCATCGGCCTTTGCGTTGTGCATGCCCAACTCGATGCGGTCATCGACATCGATGCGGGCGAGATTCTTGATCGTGACACGTTCACCATCGGGCACCGGCGCTACAATCAACTGACCACCGTCGAATGGATCGCGAGCGTCCTCTACTTGCCGGTGACACTTTTCGCCTGGCGATCCGTCGACCGCCGCGAGCCGTCCGACGGCGGATGATCCATCATTCCGGCTCGCGTGACGAGGCAACCAAAAGGAGCGTCACACACCGTTTCTTCGTCGCACCGATTTCGTTTGCTGGCCGGGACAGGAATTGGTGTGGCCGCCGCCATCACCACGTCCAAAACACAGCCACCGCAACCGCTTCGACGGGTCAAGTCAGCGGTCGCCGTGCTCTCCGGGCAGTGCTTCATTTCACGCTCGCGGACCAGCAGCTGCGAGGTGATTTCGACGGGAAGCACATCACGATCTCGCCCACGAACCGCTGAGGCCTCGGTCCGGCGCCAAAGCGCCCTTGGACAGCCGGTAATCGGCCCATCGAAGGATTCACTTCCCAAACGGAACTCAATATGACTCGATACGCTTTCGTTTTGGCCGCGCTTCTCGGCGGCTTCACACACGCCCAGACGCCGATACTCTTCCAAAATGTCGATCTCTTCGATGGCCAAAAGCGGACGACTGGAATCAATGTCTTGATCGCCGAAGGACTGATCCAGGAGATTGGCCCGAACGTGAAAGCGTCCCCAAAGGCCAAGGTGATCGACGGAACAGGGAAAACGCTCGTGCCAGGATTGATTGACTGTCACACGCACGCGTTTTTTGAAACCCATCTCCAGCAGGCCGCCTTCTTCGGAGTGACGACGGAACTCGACATGATGAGCAACGTCCTGACGGCGAGTTCGCTGCGAGTGGGCAGGGCAAATCCGCTGGCTGAAATGGACCGAGCCGACTTCTACTCGGCCGGTGCCGCGGTGACCGTTCCCGGCGGCCACGGAACACAATTCGGTTTTGCCGTACCGACGCTTAAAAAGGCGGCCGACACGAAGACGTTCGTTCGATCCCGCGTTCGCGAAGGCTCCGACTATATCAAGATCATTATCGAAGACGGCAGCGCGTTCGGCTTTTCCCGACCGACCGTCAGTGCGGAGATGATCCGAAAGGCGGTAGCGATGAGCAAGGAACTCGAGAAACTCGCGGTGGCCCATGTCAGCACGCAGGACAGCGCGAGAATCGCCACCGAAGCGGGCGTTTCTGGATTGGTCCACTTGTTCTGTGAATCAGAGGCATCCGAGGAGCTCGTGGACACGGTCCGCGAGTCGGGGATGTTCGTGGTGCCAACGATGGCGGTGATTGCGAACAGTAGCGACTCCAATTCGACCGATTGGATTCGCGAGGATGCGTCATTAGAACCGCTGCTGACAACAGCCAACATCACCAATCTCACGACGTCGTTCCCGAAGATGCCGGGCAACCGAAATTCGAATGAACGGCTCCGTCGGAATGTCAAACGGTTGTATGACGCGGGCGTGCCGATACTTGCGGGCACCGACTCGCCGAATCCGGGGACAGTTCACGGGGCAAGCATGCATCATGAGCTGCGTCTGCTTGTCGACGCCGGACTGACGCCGATCGATGCTCTCCGTGCCGCGACTTCACTCCCCGCGAAGGCATTCGGATTGTCCGATCGCGGTTCGATCCGCCCGAAGCTCCGTGCGGACTTGCTGCTGATCGACGGAGACCCGACCCGCAAGATCGAAACGCTGGCAAGGATCGTGGGCGTCTGGAAGAACGGACGTGAAATCCAGCGAACGTCGCGTCTTGAAGCCGTTCAGCGCGAGCAAAACGCGGGGACAACAGAATCGGGCGAATGGATCAGTTCGTTTGAGTCGGGCCGCGTTGATTCGAAATTCGGCGCAGGCTGGATGGCGAGCACCGACGCCATGATGGGTGGCAAGTCGACCGCGGCGATGAAGGTCATTGACGGAGGTGCCAGAGAATCGAGCAAGTCGCTGCAGATCAGTGGTACGACTCAAACGGGCAATCCCGCGTTTTCCGGTGCAATGTTCTCACCGGGCGCAGCTCCCATGCAGCCGGCGAAAATTGGCGAGGGTCGAACGCTTTCGTTTTGGGCAAAAGGGGACGACACCGAGTTTCGGGTCATGCTGTTCTTCCAAAAGCGTGGCTTCGCGCCGTCCACCAAATCCTTCACCGCCGGCAAAGAATGGAGACGGTACCGCTTCGTGGTCAAGGAGTTCGACGGTTGCGACGGAAGCGACGTCCTGGGGATTTGGTTTGGTGCCGATCGGCCAGGCAAGTTTGAGTTCCAAATTGACGAAGTGCGTTTGCTCCGCGACCAGGGATGAATCTCGCGGTGGCCGCGTGATCGTGACTTGACAGCGAATTTAGCCGAGGCTACAAAACAGAAAATGTAGCACAGGCTAAGATTCGAGAGGATAGCGGTGGTTTCCAAACAGACTGCAAAAAAAGGGTTCACGCTGATCGAATTGCTGGTGGTCATCGCGATCGTCGGCATCATGACGGGATTGCTTTTGCCGGCGACCCAGGCCGCTCGCGAAGCGGCACGACGCATGCAGTGCAGCAACAACCTGCGACAGCTTGGAATCGGGATGCACAACTACCATTCGGCGTTCCGGCAATTCCCCGCAGGCTACACCTCCTACGAGACCCGCGACGGTTCGGGCCCCGATTGGGCCCGGATCGATTCGTTGACCTGGGACGCCGCCCCTGGTTGGGGCTGGGGGGCACAAATGCTGCCGTTTGTCGAAGGCTACGCGACAGCCAGTGGGCTGCGATACGACGAACCGATCTGGTCGCCAGGCAACGCCGACGCGATCACATCGAGCCTGGAGGTATTCCTTTGTCCGTCGGCGACCGGCGGCCATGATCCGTTCACAATTGTCGACGAAGATCAAAACCCGATTCTCGTCGATGGACGGCAGATTCGAGTCGGCCGCTCGCACTATGTCGCGAGCCACGGACAAGAGTCATGTTGGGGTGAATGCGGCTCGGCGGCGACCGGCGAAGTCTTCTCAAACATCTACACCGGCGCGACCAAGATTGTTCGAATCGACGGCGACGCGTCGCAGGTCGCCGACGGACCGTTCTTTCGAAACTCGGCGACAAAATTTCGCGACATCCTCGACGGCACGACACATACCATTTTTCTTGGTGAGCATTCCTCCGCACTCAGTGATAAAACGTGGGTTGGGGTCATTCCGGGGGCATTCACGCATCCCAGATTTCAGTCGCCCGAAAACGGGCCCGACGCCGCGGCAACATTGACGCTCGTCCATGGTGGACCTTCCGGCGGTGAACTCGATATCACCGGCGCACCGATCATTCATCCGGTGAATTATCCGACCTACCACGTCGGCCAGATGTACTCCGAGCATCCCGGCGGCGGCCTGGTGCTGTTCGCCGATGGATCGACCCATTTCATCAATGACAGTATCGACCTGCTCTTGTGGGCGGAGTGCTCGAGCATGCGTGAACACGAACAGATTGACGAGGAACTCCTCCGGTGAGTGCCACGAAGTCGGCGGTGGGTGCCGTCATTGTGCTTTCGCTCTTGGCCGCGTACTTCCTGTTCTCCGGAAAACAGTATGGCGAAGTCAGTGACCAAGGCTATCGGTACGCTCAAGCGCTCTACTCGTGCTGCAACCAACGCGATGCGCAACGCTTGCAGCTAATTTCTCAAATGATCGACGACGCCCGTTCCAGAGACGAACTCGACGAGCGGGAACTGAAATGGTTCCGCGAAATCATTCAACAAGGCCGCGAGGGTGACTGGACGAGCGCTTTCGAATCCATTCGGCAGCTAATGGACGATCAGGTCTCATCCGGCTGATCCTCCAGTTCAATAAACGGGGCTTCCTCGACGCGTGCCGCCTGCCGATGCCGACGATCTTTCACACGAAGCTTCGATGGCAATTCTGCGTCTCGTCGCGACCCGGAATCGGAATCGCGTTTGATCGAGGGCCCGAATAAATCACTGTATGCAAAACCGAGAAGGCAGACGCCAAGTCCAACCGTGAGGGTGCCGACCATCAAGACGGCCGCATCGACAACCGGTGTGGGTGACTTCGCGAGCAGCGCAAAGAGCGTCGC
>JBCBLJ010001117.1:0-2023 GCA_038520195.1 Planctomycetota bacterium | reverse complement strand
TTCAACTCCTTCCCGCAACCGACGCTTTCTTCGGACAGAAGGAGTTGAAACAATTTAAGGACGATCGTCGCGACGCCTTCAAAATGAACCGGCCGAAACTCTCCCTCCCACAACTCCGCGACGCGCGGTGGGTTGACGGTGGTACTGAATCCCGCGGGATAAATCTGGTCTTTCGTCGGACAGAAAACCGCACTGGCACCAATTTCGCGGAGGGCGTGGAGGTCGTCTTCGAGCGTCCGCGGGTACTTCGCGAGGTCTTCGCCGGGCGCAAACTGTGTCGGGTTCACAAAGATGGTCGCGACAGAATGGTCGCAAGCCCGGTTTGCGGCCTCCACAAGTGAAAGGTGACCGCGATGCAGCGCCCCCATCGTGGGAATGAGGCCGACTGTTTCGGCAGAGCGGCGGCGATCGGAGACGTACTGAAACGCCGCCTCGGGAGACTCGAGCAACTCCATTCGACCTAGATAACGTTGGACGTCGCCTCATCGAGCACGTGTTCGGCGACGTAGATGGGTAGTGGCGGACGAAACGTCACCGCGACGGCGATCGCATCGCTTGGACGACAGTCGATTTCCACCAGATCACCGTCCACCGTTTCGAGTCGAAGGTGGGCGTAGTAGGTTTGATCATTCAAGTCACTGATGATGACGCTATTGACTGTCGCACCGAGAGCATCGGCCGTTCGGACCACGAGATCGTGTGTCAGCGGGCGCGGCGGCTCGTAGCCGTCATCCTTGACGCGCCGTTCGATATTGGTGGCCTCAAAGATTCCGATCAGAATCGGAAACTCGCGATCCCCTTCGATCTCTCGAAGGTAGATGACTTGGCTCTCTGTCAGCTCGGAAATGATGATCCGAGCGAGCTGCATTTGGATTGGCATCGGCCGAATGACGTGCTTGAGGAGTTGGGCAACCGTTCCCGACACCTCCAGTTTAACTTCGTGACGGTCCCTTCGTGGCCGCCTCCGCAAAAGCAATCTTAGCTTTCGAGACGAAACATCATGACCGCGAGTGGGGGTAAATCGACGAGGATACTGTCAGGCTGTCCATGATGCCCCTCGCCGAAAGTATCTCGACCGGGGTAGTTACCGATGTTGCCGCCGCCGTAGCGAGAGCTGTCGCTGTTGAAGATTTCTTTCCAGTGGCCCGCCTCAGGAACTCCGACTCGATAGGAACGTCGAACGACGGGCGTGAAGTTGCAGCAGACGAGGATCGGCGGCACGCCTTCGAAACCCTTCCGGAGATACACCAGCGTGCTGTCGTCGGCATTCATGCAGTCGATCCACTGAAAACCTTCGCCGCTGAAGTCGAGCTGGTGAAGGGCTGGGTTTTCAAGGACCAGTTGATTCAGGTCCGCCACCAGTTCTTGGACGCCGCGATGAGTCTCAAAATCCAGTAGCAGCCAGTCGGGGCCGTCATCATGGTTCCATTCATTCCACTGACCAAGTTCACCGCCCATGAACAACAGTTTCTTGCCGGGGTGCGTCCACATGTAAGAGTACAGCAACCGGAGGTTGGCAAACTTTTGCCACATGTCACCCGGCATCTGGCTCAGCAGGGCGCCTTTGCCGTGGACGACTTCATCGTGTGACAATGGCAGCATGAAGTTCTCGGTGAACGCATAGATCATGCTGAACGTGAGGTCATTCTGGTGATGGCGTCGATAGATGGGTTCGCGCTGCATGTAGGCGAGCGTGTCGTTCATCCAGCCCATGTTCCACTTGTAGGTGAACCCGAGCCCTCCCTCATAGGTTGGACGCGAGACACCCGGCCACGCCGTCGACTCCTCGGCGACCGTCACGGCCCCAGGGTGATTCTCGTGGACGGCGACGTTGAATTCGCGGAGGAACGAGATCGCTTCGAGGTTTTCGCGCCCGCCATGCTCATTGGGCACCCAGTCGCCATCTTCACGGCTGTAGTCCAGGTACAGCATCGACGCAACGAGGTCCGCAACTTCCTGATCGCGAATGCCCTCTTCTGGCTCGAGAAGTATCACATCGATGGCCTTCGAGTGGACGCCGTTG
>JBCBLJ010000668.1:0-4758 GCA_038520195.1 Planctomycetota bacterium | reverse complement strand
GTCGTGGCTTCGAGTGCTGGCGGGCTCGTCATCGCCAACGACGCAGTGTTCCTCACTTCTCAGGGAAGCGTTGGCGGTCAACTCGTCAATTCGACCAACCCGTTTGATGGTTCGGCCGATACCGGAAGTCCGCTGACGGACTCGAACCGAGAAGCCCAGATCACGGTGGTGATCGCTGACTCGCAAGCAACCAACGTCGATATTCAGATTGACTGGCAAGAAGGCGACTCACCGGGGCCGGTTGTCCTGCCGGCTCCGGGTGACGATCGAACGCAGGTGATCCAGTCGACGGTGTCCTCGCCTTCGGGGACGGTCTTTACACACGACTACGAAAACGCGCCGGACCCGAGTAACCCATCGGCGGACATCAACGTCACTTTAAGCATCATTGACATCGCGGCCGGTACGATCAGCCTTCTCGCGGGCGGCCAGTCCGTTTTTCAAGCGACTCAGTTTTCGGATCAGATCGTCGTCTTGGAAGTCGACGCCGCGATTCTTCCAATCTTCATCTCGATCCCCGAAGCCGACGCCCCTGAGTCAGTCGCAACATCAAGTGTGGTCGTCCAGCAGGTTGCTGGGGCGCTTCGAAGTTTCACCGCTGAATCGACGCAAATCTTGAACAGTTCGATTGGGACCTCACAAGAGTCGAATCAACGATTCTACGTGCTGCGAATCGTTTCCTTCGGATCGGATGGCGAAGTCAAGATCATTGAAGAAGATCAAGAGTACCGATTACCGGATCTAGAAGACCCGGATTCCACCACCGGATTCGAATTGAGTCAGCTGCCGGAGTTGTTCGAACGGCTCCCCGATGATCGCTATCGCATTTACATGGTCGAAGGACAGATGGAGCGTTTGGTTTTGGACTTCATCATCCGCGATGGTCAACCGATCGAAGCCGGACCGTTGCAGTCGGGCGACGAATCGGTATCCGATGCCGAGGCCGCTTTGCCGCTCTTGGATGAGGACGCCCGAGAGTCAGGCGAAGTCACGGAAGTCAAGAATGCGGTGGAACGGTTGGGTGAAGAGCCGAGTGTTTCGGCGGCGGGATTCTTGCTCACACCGGCCATGATCTCACTCGGCCTTCGCGATTCCCAAAATCGAAACAAGACCACCCGTTCGTCGGAGAGTTTCGTCCAATGAATATTGTCTGCACATATTGCGGCTCACAGTGTGGCGAGCGGGAGCAAGCCAACGGTCGCTGCGGAAGTTGCGCTTGTTTCTTCACTGGCAGCGAACAGGTGATCGAAGACACAGATGACGTCGATGCTGGTTCCGACGTAGCGGCGGAGCCGCGTGAGTCCAACTCACCCGAAGGTGAGCGGGACCCTGAACCAACGCCGAAAATCCTGCCGCCTGTGGCTTCCGCGTTTGACCCGGCGATGGTGGAGGACGATAGTGCCAACGCGATGATGGGTGCGAGCGAGGGATTGATACAGCCGCGCAAACTCTCCAAGCAATATCGACGCCGAGTCGAACGAGCATGGCAATCCACGTTCGCCGGTGCGCAGACGTCCGAGCACACGCTGAACACGGCCGCACCGTCGTCGGACACCACATCCGATTGCCCAACGATTCATATCGCGACGCGGAAGATCGCTCGACCGAACACGGCGACACGGTCTCCGGAAGATGGCGACTATGAGCTGCAAAGTGTCATCGGCGAAGGCAGCATGGGACAGGTTTGGTCGGCCCGCCAAAACTCCTTGGATCGAAACGTGGCGGTCAAGGTACCGCGCGCCGAGCTCGCGGGTGCCGGCAGCGTTGGTGAGAGCCAGTTCATTTCGGAAGTTGTGGTGACGGGCCAACTCGAACATCCCAACATTGTCCCCATCTACGAACTGGGACGCGATCCCGCGGGTCTGCCTTTCTATTCCATGAAGCACGTCCAGGGGCAAGCCTGGAATGAAATCATCGATGAAAAGACCGAGCAGGAAAACCTCGAAGTCTTGATGAAAGTGTGCGATGCCGTTGCGTTCGCTCACGACCGCAACTTCCTTCACCGAGACATCAAGCCTCACAATGTCATGGTCGGCGAATTCGGCGAAGTCTCCTTAATGGACTGGGGCATCGCGGTGGCGGTCGAACGGGATCCCTCCAAGCCATGGGCCTCGATCGCGACCGGACCGGCGGGAACACCGGCGTACATGGCACCTGAAATGGCAGCCCACAATCCGTCCGAACTTGGGATCGTGAGCGACGTCTATTTGCTTGGTGCCGTGCTTTACGAGATCGCCACCGGGACGCCGCCACACCCAAGGACCGACGACACGCGCGAGGCGCTACTCGCGGCTGCGGCGAACGAGATTGTCCCGACCGATGAAACCGGAGAGTTGATTGATATCGCTCGCCGAGCGATGGCGACAAACCTGAGTGACCGCTACCAATCGGTGCCCGAACTCCAGGACGCGATCCGGGAATATCGCTCCCATCGTGAAAGCATCAAACTGTCCGAGAGCGCCGACAAGCACTATCGAGACGCGGTGAAGAACCATAACAGCGATCAATTTGCGCGGGCAAAATTCGCGTACGAAGAGGCGTTGCGCTTGTGGGATGAGAACTTGCCCGCAAAACATGGCTTGCGAGTGACTGTGCTCGCGCACGCCAAGAATGCACTGGAGCAAGAGAATTTCGAACTCGGAATTTCGATTCTCGACCCGGCTAATTCGAGTCACCAAGATCTACTCAAGCAATTGGAGACAAAGCGGGCTTCGAGTCGGCGGCTGGCGACGGTGTCAAAAATCGCTGGGGCGACGGCAGTCGTTGCGATTCTATCGGTGGTCGGCGTGACCTTTTTCTCGTATGAACGTTTGAAAGATAGCGCGGTGCAGTTGGAGGCAGAAAAGGAGACGGCGGTCGAGCAGCGTAAGATGGCGGTCAGCAGCGAAAGGGAAGCCAAACTGGCGGAATCGGTTGCGCGAGACGCTGAAAAGAAGGCCAAGTTAGCCGAAAAAGTTGCGCTTGCAGCCAAGAACGCCGCTCGTGGATCGGAGCTCTCCGCTCGCACGGAAAAGAAACGCGCTGAAGAAGCCGCTTATGCTTCCGAGATCGGCTTGGCTGCCGAATCGATTCGACGAAACGATTTCGACAAGGCCTCGCGCATCCTTGAAAGGATGGATCCCTCGGCAAGAGATTATAGCCTGGTGATGTCCAAGCAGCGTCACCTCGAATGGGGACTCCTCCGGGATGCCGCGCGACCAACGACAATGCATCCACTTGTCGAGGACGTCCATGTCGAAGCCATCGCATGCTCGGTCGATGGTTCTCTGGTGGTTGCCGGATCCGACGACGGTGTCATCTACGTTTGGCGCGAGGGTGCAGCACTCACGGGGCAAAGACCCGTCACCTTTGAGTACGGAACCAAGGCGTCCGCTGTCGCGGTTTCGCCGGATGGGAGGTTCGTCGCGATCGCGAGTCGCGGCGGAGGCTTGAACGGCAACGGAGACGGGACGAAGACGGCCCAGCACTCCATCGCTATCTGGAGTTCCGAGCAGGATTTCACCAGTTCAGAGCCGGTAAAGTTGTCAGCGCACACGGCGCCGATACTCAGCCTCCAGTTTTCATCCGATGGGAGCCGAATTCTTTCGAGCGCCGCGGATCGCAGAGCGATCGTGTGGGATCGTGATTCCGAGAAACCAGTCTGTGTGATGCGTGATCACCTGGAGCGCCAAGTCTGGGACGCTCGATTCTCGCCCGATGAACGACTCGTGGTCACCGCGTGTGAAGACGGCCGAGTCCGAGTGTGGCAAATCGGCGACGATCTTGAAGCGGCAAAGATCCGTGATTTTCGAGGTCACAACGGACCGGTTTACGCAGCCTCATTCACCCTCGACGGCGCGTCCGTGGTTTCGGGAGGTTTCGACCAGCGGCTGCTTCGTTGGGGAATCGGTTTCTCCGAACGAACCGAGCAAGGAAACGCGAAGTTACGGACGCGGCTCTCGGGTGATCAACTCAGCGACGTGCAGACCACATTGGTTGGTGTCGATGAACAACAACACAAAGCGAGCATCCGCGATATCTTCGTACAGTCGATTGATGGGCAAGAGTGCATTCTCACCGGCGGCAACGACAACACGATTCGCGTGTGGGAGAGGGGACGCGAAAACTGGATGCTCCGAAAGGTGTTGCGGGGACATGGCCGATGGGTGCGCTCGAGCGTGTTCTGCGATGACGGCCGCTCTGTTCTCTCCGGCGCGTTTGATGGCGTCAAACGCTGGGACTGGATGAACTATGAAATGCCACGGAAGCTATTTCCGATTGCGGAACGAAGGCTTGGAAAACGTCCGAGTGAACTGGGGCTGTCTTCGGCGGTGCAGGCCGTGCATTCGCGTGATGGTCGTTGGGTGGCGACCGCCTATGAGAACGGAACGGTTTCGGTATGGGACGTTGCCTCCAAAGACCGATCCGCAGCCCAATTGATCGGCGACGGCCACGCACTTCTCACGGCGACCGGCCGATTCTTTAATCGTGGGTCTCGCCTAATGACATCCGCGAGCGACAACACGACTCGAATTTGGGACGCCGAGCGCGGCGTTCAATTGCTTAAATTGGCGGGGACGGGCTACCGAGGCGCAGCCGGCGTCGCCTTTCAGGCAGCGGCCAATCGCTCTTTGGTTGTCACTGGCAGCGATGACCCGATGACACCGGCCCAGCTTTGGATCGTCAACGAGAATCGCGCGTTGACGCGGCACGGGCTCTTAAACGACGCCGCACGCCTACAGCTGTCACGCCAACTGGGATCAGTCCAAGATGCAGACG
>JBCBLJ010000709.1:0-4401 GCA_038520195.1 Planctomycetota bacterium | reverse complement strand
TCGTCGCCAGCGAGGACGGAAACGAATTGTCCTTCCGTTGCGCCCAACACTAAGTCGCCGTCGGCGGTGACGAGGACTTGTTGGCCGCTGGCTCGCAACAGCGATTCGTCGCTTTTGATTTCAACGCGAATCAATCCGTTGGCGGTCAGTGCGATTTCCGCACTGTCAAGTTTTCCCTGTATGTTGGTGGATTCAAATGCGGTAATCGAGCCACCGCTATGGATCGAGATGCGTTCCGCGATGGCGTCACCGGTGAATTGGATCGATTCGTCACTCGCGATGGAGAGTTCGCCTTCGGTGTACATCAGCGGCGACGTAATGGCCTGCGCCGAGTCAAGGAAGATCCCGTCCTGGGCTCGCGCGATGACGGTGCCATTGTCGGCGGTCAGTTGGAGGGGGTCGAATTGGCTGCCGATCTGGCCCCCGGAAGACTCGACCAAGGCGTCGGTCGCGGCGAAGACGCCAAGAGTACCGTTGTGGATATCGCCGCTTGTTTTGACTCGAACTTCGCCACCGAGACTCGTGACGATCTGGAGTGTAAGATCACCTGGCTGTTCTTCGCTTCCGTCGCTACCGAGGTAGACTTCATCCGCGGCAAGGATCGCGACTGTGGAGACGGCGACATCGAGGTCTTCTCTTCGAACAATTTCAACCCGATCCCCGTCGTCGGTGATATCCGAAGGCGCGGCGGCGCCGATTCGAACCAGTATCTCGTTCTGCTGCTCGATCGGCAACGAATCGAACGTGCTCTTGCGGTACGCGAAGGGTGCGTCTGTGGAGCCGAAGGAGCCGTTTGTCGAAACCGTAAGCGTTTGCGACGCAAAGTTCGGGGCTTCGATTACGATTTCAGTGTCGGTGACGGGCAGTAGGCCCAAGCCCGCGAGTGCGGTGAGATCGATGAAGTTGTCGAGCTGGCGTTGGTTCCACTCATTGCCCGCGAGGAGCGCAGAAAGCTCATCCTGTGTTGGGGTATAGGTGAAGTCAGGGTCGTATGGTAGGCCGCCGAACAGTGTGTGCAGCTCGAAGTACTGCCGCGTGCGACGTTCGACATACTGCGCGACGGGTTCATTGAGTGCCGCCAGTTCCTCGATCTCTTCGACTGTCGGAGAATAGGTGAACTCAGGATCGAACGGATCGGCCGAATACATTTCCGATCCACCGTCAAATGCGAGTCCGCGGAGTCTCCAGTAGGTTTCGTATTGGACGCCGCGACCAGCGATCAAGTCTTTTCGGACTTCGGCTTCGACTTCGAGAGAGCCTGTGTCGCGCGTTAATCGCGCGTCTTGGTACAGTTCGAGGATTGCGCTAATCGCACGCGCGTCGGGGACATCTTCCGGGTTCGCGTCGACAATGTCGCCTTGCGCGAGGACATGGATATCGCCGCGCGTCGACTCGACACTGCCGATTGGTAACGTGTCAATGGACGGTGAGTCCAGGAAGATGTCGTCCGCCGCGAGAGCGTTGAATTGCTGCGAGACGTTGATGCGAAGTGATTGCCCGCTTGCGGCGATCGCCCCGGAAGGGACGGACAGTTCGACGTTCGTTGCCGTCAAGCTGGTGGTGCTCAGTTCGCTGAGCAAGTCTCCGCCGAGTACGACGATGTCCGCCTCACCCGCGGCGGTGAACTCTCGATCGATCGTCAGGCTACCATCGAGCTCAACGAGACTCAGGTCGCCGGACGAAGCAACGGCACGAACGGTCGAGTCGTTTCGGCTCAGGTCGAGTCGAAACGCGTTGGGGTTGCCGAAGGCATCATGCGCGCTGGGGTCGACTCCCGTGATGGTGGAGCCGGATAGACTCAGTTCATCGGCGATGATGATGGCTTCGGCGTCTTCTTGGCGAATCGGGAAGTTGGGCACGTTGACGCCTCCGGTGGTGGCGATGCTGACCGAGCCGTCTCTGGCGATGATCGTACCCGTGGTCACCAGTGAGTTGCTGGTGACTTGGACATTGGCGGCGTCGCTGCCGACAAATTGGAGTTGGATTGGGAAATCGGCTTTTGCGACCGAAGCGACCCAGTAGTCGATGTCTGCGATCGTGGTTCGGTCACGCTCGTCGTTTTCGAAGGGGATGTCGATGATGTCGCCGAGCTCGAATCGCAAGTCGGTAAACCGAAAAGGATAGGCGAGCATTCGATAGTCGAGACCCAGGTTGTTGAGTTCGGAACCACCTTGGAACGATGAATCGACGATGCCAATGCTGGTCGCGAACACAGGAGAAACACCGATATCGCGGAGCCCGCCGACGGCGTTGATGTTGTTTGGCAGATCCTCGACGCGGAAGGATGGATCGAGCTCACGTAAGCGGACTTCCGGACCTTTGTATCGCTGCGTCGCGCGAAACTCACGTTCGTAGAGATAGACCGATTGAAGGAAAGCCGATCGCGGAAGATAAGTCTGCTGGTTGCTGCCGTCGTCGTTGAAACTCTCCGCGCGGACTGCCTCGCGGGTCGCGCCGTCGGTGTCGATGATGTCGATTTGTCCTCGGACGCCGGACCCGGTATCGATTTCGGGGATGTAGAGTTCGGTCTGGCTGAGGTCGACGACACGGACGTCACCGAATCCGTCCAGGACGCTGATCGATCCATTGCCGGTGCTTACGACTTGTCCTTTCAGGTTGACGTAACCGCCCTTGAATTGGACGCGATCCATCTCCAGGCGGTCACGAATCGGGTCGTAGAACAGATCGATGTCACCGTCGTAGTAGGTGATGGCACCGTCGCTTCGCGGCAGTTCAACGTAGTCCGAGTGGCCTTGGGAACGCAGTGTGGCCACGAGCGTGTCAATCTCACGATGGATCGTCAGCCCGCGAAACGCCTCGCCGGATGCAATCGCTCCGTTGACATTGATCACGCGGGCGGTGACATAGATGTTTCCGGAGGCTTTGATACCAGCGGAATCGTTGGGACCGAGAACCGAGTCATTCAGGGTCGCAACGTCGTAAATGTAGCGGGAAATCGTGTTGAGGTTGTAAGTGTCAGCGACGTTGGTGAAATCATCGTCGGTGAATGAATCGGTGAATCGCAGTTGATCGTAGTTGCCGCGCGTGAACTCACGCTGCTGGACTTCGGCATCGCCGCCGATGTTGACGACGGATGGATCGGCGGCCCCGAATCGACTTTCAAGCACCGGGTTACCAGCGCTATTGATGACCGGTTCCGGGGCACTGAGGTAGAAGTCACCTCCCGAGACGATTTCGACGGCGCCCACACGGACAGCGCCAGAAATCTCGACGGCGCCTTCCGAGTTTTCGACACGTAGGGCGCCAAAAACATTGTCGATGTCACCGATCAGATTGATCGCCGGCACCGGGAGCGTTTCGGAAGGATTGCTGCCGTAGTCGCTTTGGATCCGAATCGTCGGATCGTCGCGATCGCTAGCGTTTTCAAACAGTCGAAGAGTTGGATGCGAGGTGACTTCAAAACGATTGTTCAAGACGCGTCCGAATGCTTGGAATGGAACGCTGACGTCACCGACGTTTAGTTCCAATGGGACATCCACATCGACTCCGATTTCCGCGTTCCTCGGCGCATTCAGCAGTCCGTCACCGGAAAGCGTCCCGGCGGTGAAGATGTCGCCAAGGGTCACGCTGATCGGGTCCAGGTCAATGGATTGCTGCTGGACGGTTTCGGGAAGAAGTCCCATCAAACGGGCGACATCGGTTTCTTGGTCCGACGCGACGTCATCCCAATCAGGCTGCAGTTCGGGTTCGCTGACCAGACTGATACCCGTCAGCGAGTCAACGACGGAGAGTAAGCGTTGGATTTCGGCGTTTCGTTCGATCTGCTGGTCGGGTGTTTCAAATTCGGAGTTTCCGGCGGCACGGGACGCGATCGAGAGCGTGACCAAACGCTCGACGTAGGTTCGAATCTGAACGAGCTCGACAGACTGGCTATAAGTGACGCCCCCGATGTTTTGGGACTCAACGATGTCGAATGGATTCGCCGTGTCTGCATTGGGACGGAGCGTGAGTAGCCGCTGCCGGTCAGCGTTGACTCGGACGTTGCCATCGACAACGACGTTGCTGGTTGAGTTAACGGATTCGTCTCGGAACCTCGAACCGTACGAGCGGTCTTGGTCGAGATTGTTGTCGCCGCTGTAAGTGGTCGCGCGGGTTGCTTGTCCGAGCAGGTCGAGACGGTTGGTTTCGGCGAGCAGGTAGGCGTCCGTCGAAGCGGTGACATTGGCACCCGGTTCGATGAAGACAAGATTGGTGTCATTGACGCTCGCGGTCGCGATGGGTTTCGTTTCAAACGGCAGTAGCGTTCCGTTGAAGAGGTCGGTGAATGCGTGCGCTTGGAGCGATTGCCGCTGATCGCCGGCTCGGAGCACGACGGGTTCGTTGCCGGCGGAGGTCAGGTTCCCACCGATTCGCACTTGGTTTTGTGGTGTGACCGTAATC
>JBCBLJ010001149.1:0-1920 GCA_038520195.1 Planctomycetota bacterium | reverse complement strand
CTTCCAATGAAAACAGTGGTCGCTTGGCATCATTCGCAGCGACGCCGATGATGAGCTTGTCGTAGAGTTTCAGAGCCCTGGAAATGATATCGGCATGACCCAGAGTGAGTGGATCAAACGTTCCCGGATAAAGTCCAACGCGTTCCAACCCACTTCTCCCTTTTGTCTAACTACTCGTCCGCTGTCGGCGTGGACGATGGATCCTGTCCTTCTTCTAAGTCGTCCTCGTCCTGTTCCACAAGTCTTTCAACAGAAACAACGTTCTCGCCGTCCGTCGTGCGCAAAACCCAGACACCTGCGGTGGATCTTCCAGCTTGGCGGATTTGATCGACGCGCGTGCGGATCAATTGGCCAGCATCGGTGACGAGCATCAACTGGTCAGATTCATCGACGGGGAAAGAGGCCGCAATACGCTGATCGCCGGTGATCCTGTGCGCGATGAGCCCCTTTCCGCCGCGTCCAGACACTCGATAGTCGTAGGCAGAGGCGCGTTTGCCCATACCTTTGGACGTGACTGTGAGGATCAGTTGTTCTGCAGCGCCAAGCTCTGCAATGCGCTCGGGGCTCAACGCGGCTTCTTCGGTGCCGTCCTCGTCGTCCTCGGACACGATCTCTTCGTCGATCTCCTCGCTTTCACCTTCGGCGGCGCGTCGCATCGCTGCGGAGTGCTTGAGGTAAGCGCGAGCTTCCGCTGAAGTTATATCCACATGGCGGAGGATCGCCATAGAGATAACCTCATCGCTGTCGCCAAGCCGGATGCCGCGCACACCGCTGGACGTCCGTCCCGAGAAGACACGAACGTCAGTGGCCCGGAAGCGAATGCATTGGGCCATCGCCGTCGTCAGAAGGATATCGTCCTTTTCGGAGCAGACTTCGACTGCGACGATCCCATCACCTTCATCGGGCTTCATGGCGATTTTGCCATTGCGGTTGACGCGAACAAAGTCCGACAATTTGTTTCGCCTGATGCTTCCGCTCTTCGTCGCGAAAACAATATCCATATTGTCCCGCTCTTCTTCACTGTCCGGGAGGGGCAGGACTGACGTTATGCGTTCGTCTTTTTCCAGCGGGAACATATTGATCAGCGCTTTACCGCGGGATTGTGGAGACCCCACCGGCAGTCGCCAGACTTTCTCCTTATACACCATGCCGTCTGAGGAGAAGAAGAGCATCTCCGTATGCGTATTGGCCGAGAAGAGACGTGTCACGAAGTCCTCGTCCTTCATCGACATGCCGGAGCGACCTTTCCCACCCCGATGCTGAGTGCGGTAGGTGGCGAGCGGGACGCGCTTTGCGTAGCCGCCATGGGTGAAGGTGACGACCATATCTTCACGCTCGATAAGGTCCTCGTCTTCCATGTCGAGGCCGCCTTCCATGAATTCGGATCGGCGCGGCACGGCAAACTTGCCTTTCACCTCGGACAGCTCGCCTTTGATGATGTCGAGCACGCGCGTGCGGGAGGAGAGAATATCGAGATAGTCAGTGATCTTCTCGGCGAGACCTTTAGCCTCGTCGCCGATTTCGTCGCGGCCAAGCGCGGTCAGCTGTTGCAGACGTAGGGCAAGAATTTGGCGCGCTTGTTCATCAGAAAGGCGAATAGACCCCTCGTCGTCGAAGACCGTCCTGCGGTCCGCGATCAACTCGATCATGGCCCGCATATCGGACGCTGGCCAAGCCCGTTCCAATAGTCGCTCCCTGGCAACGTTCGGATCAGGAGAGTGGCGAATAATGCGGATGACCTCATCAATGTTTGCGACGGCAAGGGCAAGCCCAACGAGGTTGTGAGCCCGGTCCCGCGCTTTAGAGAGATCGAACTTAGTTCGGCGGGCAACGACGTCTTCACGGAATGCAATGAAAGCTTGAAGAACCGAACGGAGGTTCATCAATTCTGGAACGCCGCCGTTCAGGGCGAGCATATTG
>JBCBLJ010000771.1:0-4042 GCA_038520195.1 Planctomycetota bacterium | reverse complement strand
GCTCTCGCCCAACGTGGAATCAATGCGATTGATTCCATTGCCATCGACACCCTCATCTTCGAGCACGATGGTTTCCGTCCCGCCGAGGAACGTGAAGACACGGTCAACCGCTCCAAGGTTGTCAAAGACCGGTTCGAGACCCGAGTAGTCGACGAGTTCATCGAGGCCAGTTCCAGTGATCGAGATCGAACCGCTGGAAGCATCTCGAACCTCGTGGGCAATCGTTTGTGCGTCCGCGTTTTCGAGTCGCAGCGCATCGCCGTCCCCGGACTCCGGTAAGCCGCCGACGAAAGAAACGGGGACTCCAAAACCACCACCGGCGAAGTCGACAATCAGGGTATCGGGGTCGGCGGAGCCGTTGATGATGATTTCGGATACTTCGGCGAGCCGGGCGGAAGCAAGGATTTCACCGTCGACGTCTCTGACTTCAATTAGCGGCTCATTCAATGTCAGCCGAATCTCATTGGCGACGTCTGCGTTGGGAATGGTGAACTCGAGCGGAACGCCATCCACGGCGAGGAGTCGCCGTCGTTCCAGATGCTCAAAGAGCCTTCGTCGGCGACGCAGGGCACGTGATTTGAGGTCAGGCTTTCCGCGGCTCAAATCGATCGATCGGCGCATGAGGGGACTCCCGCCGCCCACACATCGTGAAGTGACTCAAAGGGTGAAGGATCGTCCGCCGGCGGCTCGCGTGACGAATTGGCAGTAAAATCCCCCGTCGGAAGAGACGCAAGAGTTATGTCGCGGAGTGACGGCGTAATCGATCGAATCGGACGAGATGATCGGCCGTTAACCGACTTTGGGACCGCACCGAGCGGAATCCGCTTGATCCAATCGAAAGAGCCGACACGGCGTCAGCGTGTCTGAACGGAACAAGCCGCACGACCATACCCGGATCACTGCCACCGTTTGAGTCGTTTATCCGGCCGCGTGGCTATCGGTAAATTCAACACCGATGTTGCTCGCTATCGGTCGATGAAAGTCCCGCCGGGTGGTAATAGGCTTGTGATCACGTCCAAGCGATTGATGACGAGTAAGGCATCTCGGATCGAAAGTAGCTCGTCGTCGGAACGTTCACCCGCCGCATGATGCTTCGTCCCGTTGAGCGATGATCTGCTCGCCAAACGATTGACCACGTAAAGCGCGTCACGAATTGACACCTTACCGTCGCCGTTGTGGTCGTAACTCGTCGTGCTCCGTGCTGACGACGCCGGATTGTCCTGGGCTGGAACGAGCGTCATCGCAAAAATTGTCGATGGGGCAGAAGAAACGGAGCCGCTGAGGTCGTCGATCGGTCCGGTTCCGCTGGTGGTCCCATCGGTCTGAAAGAGCTCACGCTGGCCATCGGCCCTCAATGCCGAAAACAGAACTCGGCTACCGACCAACGACAACCCTTCGGGCGCCGAGTCGGTCGGGCCCGAAAGATCGCGTATCGGAAGCGTGCTAGAGAATGCGCCTTGTGATCGATGAAGCTCGCGGTTGCCGTTCGGACGAATTGCGGTGAAGAGCAGGACGTTGCCGAACGGTGTCAACTCCTCTGGAGTAGAACTCGTGGCGCCATTCAGGTCACGCACTAACCTTGCATCCGTCCCGTTGCTGGACAGGTAAAGCTCGCGCTGCCCGCTAGTTGCGCGGGCTACAAAGTAGAGCTTGCTGAGTACCGCCGTCAGGTTGGTTGGGTTGCCATTGGCGGGCAGGTTCCGAACGAGACGTGTCTCGGCGGTTGACCCATCGGTGACGTACAACTCTCGTCCGGAACTCCCAAAGGTCGCGGAGAAGAACAGTTGTGAGCCGGCCCGCGTCAACTCACGAGGCTCGGCGCTCACTGTCCCGTTCAGGTTCCGAACGATGGATGTCCCCGCCGAAGTTCCGTCGGTGGAGAACAGTTCTCGCTCTCCACTCGAAGTGACGGCGGTAAAATACAGGCGGTTTCCGACGACGGTGAGTTCAAGCGGATCCGAAGACGCGTCGCCGGAAAGATCGCGTACCAATTGTGTGCCGGAGGAAGTGCCGTCGGAAACGTAGAGTTCTCGTTCGCTGGTGTTCGTGCTCGCGCTGAAGAAGACTCGGTTCCCGAGTTTCGTCAGCTCTCTCGGATCCGATTCACTGGTGCCTGAAAGATCACGGACCAATTGAGTCGTCGCGAAAGTTCCCTCCGTACGATACAGCTCACGATCCCCGGAGGGCGTCGCGGCCGAGAACAGAAAGACGCTTCCCGCGACGTTCGTCAGTTCGGCAGGGGCGCTACTCCGCGCCCCGCTCAGGTCACGAACGAGGAACGTTCCGGCGGCCGAACCGTCGCTACGGAAGAGTTCGCGCTGTCCCGATTCGTCGAGAGCCGTGAAGAGCAGATCTGAGTGGGGTAATTCGACCAAATCCTCTGGTTCCGAGGAGACGTTGCCTGCCAGGTCGGCCACCAAACGACTCTGTCTCGTCGATCCGTCCAGGAAATGCAGTTCGCGGTTTCCGTTGTCGATCAACGCAGAGAAGTACGCGTCCTGCTGAGGCGCCGAGAACGCGTTGCCAAGGTCCACCGACTCAAACGATGCATTGCTGATCGCCGTGATCCGCCGGCCCGATTGCTGGCGACTCAGTGTGGGATTGAAATTCGGATTCGGTGCATTCTGCGATGCCTCCTGAAGCACGAAGTCGAGAGCGGTATTCGAGTCGCCAGCACCGATTCGCTGGTAGGTCGTGTCCGAAGCGTGAGTCAACGGCACTCCATCACCGAACCAGTTCAAGTCCGATGACGTGTAACTGATTCCATTGATCGTGACACTGAACGTCGCGATCTCTTCCTCCGCGAACCCCGCAAAGAACGAATCACGGATTCTTCCCTCGTCATCAATCAACAAGAGCCAGCCGCCGACGCCAGTGACAAAATTGAGGTTATCACCCCAAAAATTCGCATCAAACGGATCGTCGGTCGCTGTGAGGATTTCGCCCGGTGCCATTGAAGTCGGCAATGGGAACACTTGCGGGTGAACGTTGTTGAGACCGAAAAACGCAGAATCCAAACCGTCGTTCGACGCGAGGAACCAACCCGATGTATCGACCGAGTCGGGCGCGGTATTCTGGATTTCGACGAAGTCGGGTGACAACTCCGAGAACTCGGTGAACATCACCGAAGCCGATTCGGATCCGGTTTGACGCAGTGATTCGGACGAAGTCTGCCGAACGACGACATTGTCTCGAGCGATGTCGCCGAGGGTGTAGTCCCCCGCAAAGTTGGTCAATGCAAACGGCTCTCCATCATCCAACACCGCGTCGTTGTCAAAGTCTGCGAACACCGTGACGCCCGACAGACCACCCTCGGCGCTATTCCGGGAACCATCCTCGTTCGCGTCGATGTAGACATAGCCACTGATTGATCCCGGGATGACGTCGCGAAGTCCAACGGCGTTGACGAGTTGCTGCACGTGTTGTCGAGAAGCATTGCTGTCCTGAGTATCCGTTCCGGCAAGAGAGAATTCTCGATCGGCGAGCCTCGCGTCGTTCTGTAGATCAATCGCGCCGGTGCCCATGATCGGCGGCAAACCTTCGGTGGGTTGATCTGAACCCGCATTCGCAACGTGCGAAAGAGAAATCGTGTGGGCGATCTCGTGCGAAGTCGTCCCGGAGATTGCGTTGATGGTGCGGCCGGTGAAACCGCCCGTCAATGCGTCACTGGGCTGCAAGCCGCCCAAGCTGTTGATCGTATCGGTGAAGACCGAACCGACGACGTCGCCGACCGCGATGCCAAAGTTTGGCCCCGTTCCTGATTCACTTCGCACCGCATCAACGGCGGCTACCCCCAACGCTCCCGACGCGTGTGGCCCGGCAACGCCCGTTCCAATCTGGATGAAATAGAACTCGGAGACACCGGGAGGTGGGGTCCCGATGTCACCGAGGATGAAGTCCACCGCCAGATCGCTTCCAACCGGCCCGGCAACGGTCCCCACAAGCTCGTCAAAGTAGTCTTCCTTAACCTCATCGAGGATTGCATCAGTCAGTGAGGCAAATTCAACCGACGCGAACCCAAAGTCGCTCACGTCGAATGTGG
>JBCBLJ010000786.1:0-3930 GCA_038520195.1 Planctomycetota bacterium | reverse complement strand
GTTCCGGCCCCGACGGAAGTTCACGACGCTAAAGAAAAATTGCGGTTTCGCAACACCATTCTGACCTACCTTCACGTCGAAACACGAAGCCTCTTCGATGATCAATGGCTCTATGTTCAATCGCCGCAGGTTCGCACGGGGCGGATCACGAATTTTCGCAACTGGATGGGGCAGGAACGGAAGTCGCGAAATGACCCGGCCAGCGCCACCACGATTCTCGCCGTCGAACAGTGGTGCAATGACGAGGACGCGCATTGGCATTGGGACGACAACGCCCTGATTGAGCTTGCCACCGACGAACTGCGCGAATTGGGGATCCTTGAACGTGAACGAGTGCTTGCGGGCCACGTCCTGCGAATCGGTAAATCGTACCCGGTCTACCAGCGAGGCTATGAAGAACATGTTGCGACGATCACTCGCTACCTCGCAGAGATTCAAGGCATCACGGCCATCGGCCGCGGCGGTGCGTTCAAGTACAACAACCAGGATCACAGCATCCTGATGGGTCTCCTGGCGGCGGAGAACATCCTGGGCAACGCCGGTCATGATTTGTGGGATGTGAACGCCGACTTTGATCGCTTCCAGGAACAAGCGTTGATCACCGCGACGGGCCTGACCACGGTCGAATCAACTCGGTCGAATCAGCTTCGAAGCTAGCGCCGGTGAGTCGCTCGTGGTTTCGTTTCCGCCACCGGCCCTCTCGCCGATCGAACGTCCCTTGTCGGAATCCGAGGCGATCAAGGCCTTGCGAAGATCGATTGATTTTGCGCGCTCTTCACCTGGAATCGTTTGATCCGAACACGTCAGCAACTGAAAACGGGTGTTTCGATGCTTCGATCGCTGGAGCCCTCGCTGTCGGCGGATTAGGCTCTGGATAGTTAGCTCCCACCTCCCGTTTTTGTCGCCGCGATGAAACTCCACTCAAGCATTCCGCTCTCCCTCGCCCTCGTTTGCCTCTTTCTTACACCCACCTTTGCACAGCAAAGCGGCAAAGGTCCGGCCTACACCGCGCCGCCCGCGGACGATGCGAACTATCCCCTGATGGGAGAATTCGTCGGAAAAATCGCCGGCAAGGAATCTCGAACGTTGGCGCTGCAGATCCGCCCCGTCGCGGGTGATCGATTTGTCGCCATCGCCTTCTACGGTGGCTTGCCCGGCCAGCCCAACCACAAGCCCGAGGAAATGAACCTGATCGGGCTTCGAAACGGTGATTCGATGGTTCTTTCGGGCGGGCCCTGGGCGTTGTTTGTCGACAAGAAGGGATGCACCGTGATCAGTTCCTCCGGAAAACGGCTTGGGCGTCTCAAGCGAGTCCAGCGAAAGAGTCCGACCCTGGGGGCGAAGCCACCCGAAGGCGCCGTGGTCATCTTCGACGGCAGCAAGCTCGATCAACTCAAGGGTGGCGAGAAGACCGAGTCGGGATTGCTAAAGGAAGGCGTCCAGATCCTTCCGATGTTTCAAGACTTCAATTTGCACGCAGAGTTTCGATTGCCGTACATGCCTTTGGCCGATGGCCAGCAGCGCGGCAACAGCGGTTTCTATTTGCAAAGCCGCTATGAATGCCAAGTCCTGGACTCGTTCGGGACCGAAAGAATGTTCAATGGTTTGGGTGCGCTGTATCGACAAAAGGCACCCGATTTGAACATGGCGTTACCGCCTCTGGTGTGGCAGACGTACGACATTCACTTCACCGCGCCACGATGGGCGGCCGACGGCAAAAAGATTCGCAACGCGCGGATCACGAGTTGGATCAACGGCGTCAAAGTTCAGGACGACGTTTCGGTCTCGAACAAGACCGGTGCCGGCAAGGAAGAGGCACCCACGTTGCTACCGACGCATCTGCAAGATCATGGAGACCCGGTGCGGTATCGCAATATCTGGATCGTCGACCGAGGGATCACCAACACGGCGTTCCCGGTGATGGCGACGAAAGCTCAACGGACGGCTGCCGCCATCCACGAGTGGCAGCAGCCGCAAGAAGAGGAATCCGAGAAGCTGGTTGAGGTGGCTGCGGAGGTCGATCAAGCGGTCAAGGAGACAGCGAAACCGAAGGACCCAATCAAGACCGAAGAGACTGAGGAAACGAAGGGAAAAGGGAGTGCTGTCGAAGAGTCCGTCGGCGAACAACCCCCGCCAGCGAAAAACGAGCCGAAGGATTCGTCAACAGTCGACTCGGGTTCACCGAGACCGACTTACACGAGCGGATGACGCGGTGAAACGACGCGTTCATTTACCTTCGGCGCGCATCCGAGCCAACGGTTGTCCCGATGAGGGTTAGGACATGGCTGAATCACAGCTACAAGACTTGCTCGATCGTCTGCAACATGGTGACGACGATGCCGCTCGCGAGCTGGTTGAAGAGTACGAGCCTCAGATTCGGCGATTGATCCGTTTGCGGCTGACCGACCCAAGACTCCGTCGTGTGATTGACTCGGTCGACGTTTGCCAGAGCGTTTTCGGAAAATTCTTCTCCCACGCACGCGACGGCCGATTGGATCTGCGTGCCGACAAACTGCTGGCGTTGCTTTCGACGATGGCACGCAACAAGGTCATCGAACGATATCGGCGGGAATCGACGCGTCGGCCTTCGGGCGACACTCAGTTTGTCTATCTCGAGTCGGGAGAGGATCTTAGCGCGACCGAACCCAGTCCAAGTGGAGACATCGCGATCGCGGAGTTGGCCGAACAGGCGGAACGGCTGATGACGGCTCGCGAGCGGTCCATCGCCGCAATGCGGAAGTCGGGTCTGTCTTGGTACGAGATCGGAAGCGAATTCGGTGAGAGTAAAGACGCGGTGCGGAAACAGTTCCAGCGAGCGGTCGGCCGCGTCCTGGAGCAACTGGAATGGGAGTAACTTCGTCAGAAGTTGACCCTCCCGGGCTTCAAATGCGTTTGTCCTGAGGTGGATACCTGGAGGAACGACGTGAACGAGAATTGTGACTTGGAGCGACAACTGGAGGAAGCACTGAGCGATCAGCGGGACGCCTCGCGGCTCTCTGAATTGTCGTCCCCAGAAGCCCTTTTCGAACGCTTCCCAGCATTGTGCGATGACACCGAGTCGGTGGTGGACATCGTCTACAACGACTTCTTGCTACGGACCGAACTGTCCGCGGAAAGCGGAATCGAACCGCCCGATGGCGCGGAATATCTCCGTCGTTTTCCGGACGTAGCCGACGCGCTGGCCAAACAGCTGTCGCTACACGACGGCCTCCTTAAGTTTGAGGCCAGCACGTTGCGCTCGCCGACCCAGATCGTTGGCGAGCGCTTTCGGGTCGAAGAGAAGCTTGCTGACGGAGGTTTCGCGGAAGTCTATCGTGGCTGGGATTGCCAGCTCAAGCGTCGCGTCGCCATCAAGATCTGTCGCGCGCCAGCGTTTGACGAGCAAGCTCGACTGTTTCAGCGGTTTCGCCGCGAGGCGGAATCGGCGGCTCGGCTCTCGCATCCCGCCATCGTCGCAATTTATGAATTTGGAACCGACGCGGGGCGACCCTTCATCGTCAGCCGGTTACTCGAAGGCGGCACACTGTCCACGCGGCTGGCCGACGCCCGCACTGACCGGCAAACGTTGGTGCAATGGTGCATCCAGATTTGCGAAGCGGTGCACTATGCCCATCTGTTCGGGGTCGTCCACCGAGACATCAAGCCCAGCAACATCCTGTTCGACGAATTCGAGCAGCCTTACCTCGCTGATTTTGGATTGGCGAATCTGCTCGACGGCCAAGCAAAACTGACCGAGCATGGAGACATTCTCGGGACGCCAGCTTACATGTCACCCGAACAGGCGACCGGAGAAGTCAACATCGGTCCAGCGAGCGATGTCTACACCTTAGGCGTGGTGCTCTACGAAATGCTGACCGGGCGACTACCCTTCGTCGGTAAGGCCCACGGCATTCTGCAACAGACCATCTCGACCCCTCCACCGGACCCAAG
>JBCBLJ010000841.1:0-3618 GCA_038520195.1 Planctomycetota bacterium | reverse complement strand
TTCTTTTTGAAACATCCACCGGCTTTGCAGAAACGACTCCTCAAACGGAAACGCCCGGCATTTCCGCCAGCAAGCCGAGTGAAGGGCCATTTGTTAAAGTCGCCGAAGGCTACATGGTCCCCTACGTGTTTCGGATTCCGGGCACCGATCAGACGCTGGAGATGATCCCCATCCCCGGCGGCGAGTTCATGATCGGCAGTCCCGAGGGCGAGGAAGATCGCGTTGAAGATGAAGGCCCCCAGGTCAAGGTGACCGTGGATCCGATGTGGGTGGCGAAAAAGGAAGTGAGCTGGGGTGTTTACCAGGAGTACATGGATCTGTACGGGATCTTCAAGGAATTCGAATCCAAGGGGCTCCGAAAGGTCGATGACTCAAACATGACCGACGCGATCACCGCACCGACCGAACTGTATGAGCCCTCGTTCACCTATGAATACGGCCAGGAAGAAGAGCAGTCCGCCGTCACGATGACCCAGTACGCTGCCAAGCAGTTCACCAAGTGGATCAGCCTTGTTTCGGGCACTCAGTATCGACTGCCGACCGAAGCCGAGTGGGAATATGCCGCGAGGGCCGGTAGCACGACGGCGTATTCCTGGGGAGACGACGCCGAAGGCTTGGAAGATCACGCGTGGTACTTTGAAAACGCCGATGAAGGGCAACTGCCAGGTGCCGAAAAAGAACCCAACGCTTTCGGACTCTACGACATGCATGGCAACGTGGCCGAATGGACCGTCAACGCATACACCGAAGACGGCTATGAGACGTTCGCGAAAAAGCCGGGCATCAACGCGACCGAGTTTGTGATCTGGCCCGAGTTGCCTTCGCCCTGTGTGGTTCGCGGCGGCAGTTGGGAGATGGACGCCGAATACCTTCGCTCGGCATCGCGTTTGGCGTCCGAGTATGAAGAGTGGCGATCGGAAGACCCGAACTTTCCACGCAGCCCATGGTGGCTCACCACCGACCCCTCGCGCGGCGTCGGGTTCCGTGTCTTTCGCTCATACAAGCCGCTTCCCGAAGCGACGATCGCAAAGTTCTGGGAAGCCCAAGCGGATGACACGAAGTTGGATGTTCAATCCCGTTTGGACGGCGGTCGTGGCGGGATGGGCTTGGTCGACAAAGACTTGCCGACAGCCATCGAGGCCATTGGCAAGTGACCTAGATAACCGCCTTCGCCATCGACGAGCGGTCCCTGCCTCTCCCAACGCTTCCTTTCACCCCTTTCAAATCCCGTGTACGAAACCCTCGCCGTTGTCGGTGCCTCCGGTGCCGTCGGACGCATTGTCCTGGACCTGCTCGCCGAACGTGACTTTCCCTACAAGCGCCTCAAGCTGCTCGCGTCGCCGCGTTCGGCTGGCAAACAGGTGACGGTCAAAGGTGAAACGATCACCCTCGAAACGCTCGAACCAGGCGCGTTCCGGGATGTCGACGTTGTGATCGCCAGTACGCCTGACGAAGTCTCCGCGGAGTTCGCGCCTTACGCCGTCGAGGAAGGCGCGATCGTTGTCGATGAAAGTGGTTATTGGCGGATGGACCCCAAGGTCCCGCTGATCATTCCCGAGGTAAACCCGCACGCGATCCAAGAACACACGGGCATCCTCGCCAGCCCCAACTGCAGCACGACTCAGATGGTGGTCGCCTTGGCGCCGCTCCATCGCGCGGCGCGCGTTCGCCGCGTCGTGGTCAGCACCTATCAGGCGACCAGCGGCGCGGGTCTTGCCGGCAATGTCGAACTGGAGTCAAGCGTGAGGGCCACTCTTCAACAAGACTCCCAGTCGCCCGAAACATTTCAACACCCGATCGGGTTCAACTTGATCCCTCAAATCGGAAGCGAAAAGCACGAGGGTTACACCAGCGAAGAAATGAAGATGGTGTACGAGACTCGGAAAATCATGGGCGACGACGAAATCCAAGTTTGCCCGACGGCGGTGCGGGTACCGGTTGCGACCGGGCACAGTGAATCGATCCTGGTGGAGACCGAAGAGCCACTCACCGTCGATCAGGCACGCGACCTGTTCGAGGCAGCTCCTGGAATCACCGTCGTTGATGATCTCGCAAGCCAACGGTATCCGATGCCACTGGATTGCGACGGCAAAGACGACGTCTTCGTGGGCAGGATTCGGCGCGACATCAGCGGCAATGGTCACGGAATCGCATTTTGGTGCGTCAGCGACAACCTTCGAAAGGGTGCCGCGACGAACGCGATTCAGATCGCCGAGCTGCTTCAGAAATCCGTTTCGGCGGCCGGTTGATCGGTGACGCGGACGTTCCGATTGACCATCGCCTACGACGGCACCGACTATTCCGGTTGGCAAGTCCAACCCGATCGCGAAACGATCCAGGGAACGCTCCAGCGGGCGATCAAGAAGTCAACCGGCCAGCAGGTCGCGGTCATCGGCAGTGGCCGAACCGATGCCGGCGTCCATGCGTTGGGACAGGTCGCGAGTTGTCGCTTCGAAACCTGGACGGCGTCGGACGACGCGTTGCTGCGGGCGATCAATTCGCGTTTGCCGCCGGCCATTGTTCTCCGCGAAGTTCGCTCGGCGGTCGACGACTTTCACGCCATTCGAGACGCGAAAGGGAAACGCTATCGGTACCAGCTCCAAATCCGCAAACAGCGAGACCCGTTTGAACATCGGTACCGATGGCGACTGCGACGAGAGGTTGATACCGACGCGATGTCGTTGGCCGCCCAACGACTGATCGGCCAACGGGATTTTGCCAGTTTCGAGTCCGCCGGGGCGGAACGGCTTTCGACGGTACGCGACGTCCGCGACTGCACGATCGTTGCCCCGGATCATTTTGAGCAGACGGGACATTTGGCGGTGGAGATTGAAGCCAATGGATTTCTTTACAACATGGTCCGCAACATCGTCGGGACACTGGTCGAAGTGGGTTATGGAAAACAACCGCCGACTTGGATCGATGACGTGCTCGGCCGTAAAAACCGGGTTTATGCGGGGCCGACGGCGCCTCCTCAGGGTTTGTTCTTGAAGGAAGTCTATTACGATGCCGCGGTCTTGGCTGATTCTGCAGAGGGCATCAGCTGACCCTCCCCGAGCGGCCATCAAATGCCTCTCGCCCACATCGGATCGACACCGTTGTTTAACACTTCCTTAACGTTACGGGAGGCGTCTTGGCGGATAAGATGATGCGCCCTAATCAGGCCGATTGGCAGCGTGATCGGAAGACGCTCCAGCACCTCCCACAATAAAGATGTCGGTCAAAACTCCCGTGCCCGAACCGGTCCTGGACGACGCGACGCGTGATTTTGTACGTCGGTCGTTACATGCTGGCTTGGTGGAACTGGATGACATCAAGAAGGTCGTCGTTTCTTTGATGACCGAGAGTGTGCACTTTACGCCTGAGCGTCTTGCCGCGGGTTTGGTCGGCGCGGACTTGCTGACACCTTGGCAATCACGAAAGCTACTCGCGGGAAAGGCGCGTGGCTTCCACCTGGGAAATTATCGATTGCTGCGTCCGCTGGGGCGTGGTGGGATGGGTGTGGTCTTTCTGGCGCAGCACTCGGTAATGAATCGTTTGATGGCGCTGAAGATTTTGCCGGCCGCCGCTTCGAAGGAGGCACGGCGGATTGAGCGTTTCAAGGAAGAGGCCCGCGCC
>JBCBLJ010000205.1:0-11086 GCA_038520195.1 Planctomycetota bacterium | reverse complement strand
CGCATTTTTGGTTCCTGACACCCTTTCCGACCACGAACACCACTCGAAGCGAGCATGCTGGATCAGGCATTGAGTTCGAAGATCGCCTCGATTTCGACCGCGATCTTACCAGGCAAGGCATTGGTCCCGATCGCACTTCGGGCGCCGACACCCTGATCTTCACCGAAGACGTCACGAAGAAGCTCGCTACATCCATTGATGACGGCCGGAGCTTCAGCGAATCCATCGGTGCACTGGACCAGCCCAAGCAATTTGACCACGCGCCTCACTTTATCGAGCGTCCCAAGGTGATCCACCAGCGTGGCCAAAATGCCCATGCCGGTCAGCCGAGCGGCGTCGTAGCCCGCTTCCACGTCGAGGTCCAAGCCAAGCCGTCCGGTGATCAGCTTTTTGTCGTGACCCAGCGGTCCATGCCCCGAAAGGTACGCCATCGAACCGGAAACAACGATCGGCTTGTAGACGCCCATTGGCTTTGGCGCGGGCGGTAGTTCGATGCCGAGTTCGGCGAGTCTGCTCTGGTGTGACATGGAGTCGTTTTGAAAACTGATTTGGCGATGAAAGGGATCGACAAAACGTAGCGGTCTGGGAATCGCTTCGCAATTAGTCTCCAATCCAGTCACCCGCTCACGCCACTTGACTTGGAACAGCGATGCACGCAGCGAACAACCGTTGGTACGCGATCACCAACGAATCCGAGGTCCCTTCTCCTTCGGTATTGATTTATCCCGACCGAATCCAGGCGAACCTTCGTCGCATGATCCGCTGGGCTGGCCCCGCGGGCGTCGATCGCCTACGGCCTCATGTCAAAACGCATAAGCTCCCGCAGATCATTGAGATGAAGCTGGAGGCGGGCATCTCCAAGTTCAAAACGTCGACGATCGCCGAAGCAGAAATGACCGCCGCCGCCGGTGGGCGAGACATCTTGATCGCCTATCAGCAGGTCGGACCCAACATCGAACGATTGATCGGACTGATCAAGGCCTTTCCGCTGACGGAGTTCTCGACGATTGTCGACGACGCCGCCATTGCTGATCAGCTCAACGATTCGGCAAGGGCAGCCGGTTTGGTGGTGCGAGTCTTTGCGGATGTCAATGTGGGCATGAATCGCACCGGAGTTTCGCTCGACAACGCCGCTGAACTGTACCGACACGTCGATGGGTTGGACGCTCTTCAGCCCGCTGGCATCCACGCCTATGACGGCCACCTTCACCTCCGTGATGAGTCTAAGCTAAGGTCGGAAGCCGAACGCGCTTTTGCGCCCGTTTGGGAGTTGCGTGATGCACTCCGAGCCGAGGGTCGACCGGTGCCGAGCGTCGTCGGTTGTGGCACGCCGACTTCAAAGTTCATGGCCGAACAACATGAAATCGAAATCTCCGCCGGGACCTCGGTGCTCTGGGATGCGGGCCAACCGGCGTTTTCGCCATCCGTGGAGATTGAGAACGCCGCGATCCTGCTGACGCGTGTGATCAGCCGACCAACCGCTGAGACGCTTTGTATTGATCTTGGCCACAAGGCGGTGGCGTCGGAGATGTCCCCGCCACGCGTTCGACTGTTCGGACTCAAAGATGCTGAGCAAGTGATTCACAGCGAAGAACACCTCGTCTTACGTAGCAAGTCGGCCAGCGACTATCCCGTTGGAACGGTACTCTACGGAATCCCGTACCATGTCTGTCCGACGATGGCGCTGCACAATGAAGTCTGGTGCGTGCGTGATCAAGTCGCCCAGGAACAATGGCCCGTCGTTGCCCGCGGCCGTCGATTGACCCTTTGACCACCCACCAACTGACGCCATGAAGCGACTCGACGGACACAAGGCCCTGATCACCGGTGGCACTTCGGGCGTGGGTGCGGCCATCGCATTGGCCGCAGCCGAGGCGGGTGCCGACATCATGCTCTTGGGGTTGCGGAAAGACGCCCATGCGGAATCGACGGTGGATGCGTGTCGACGGTACGGCGTGACGGTAGAGTGCCTGGCGTGTGACCTCGCACGGCCGCCTTCGGAGTACCTCGATGAATTGCTCGCCGACATCGAAGCGCGTATGACCGGCATCGACCTGCTCGTCAACAACGCTGGAATCTATGTGGATGTTCCATTTTTTGAGATGGACTATGCCCGCTACGAGTCGACCATCCAGCTGAACGTGACGGCCGGCTACTTTTTGACGCAAGCCTTCGCAAGGCGATGGGTGAAAGACCAAATCGCCGGACGCGTGCTGTTTACGGGTTCCATCAACGGCTTGCTCGCCGAACAGGACCATACCGCCTACGACACCAGCAAGGGCGCCGTCGCGGCGATGGTGCGGTCACTTTGCGTCTCGCTCGCACCACATCAAATTCGCGTCAACTCAATGGCGCCTGGCTTAGTAAGAACACCATTGACGGGCCCCGCGATCGACTCGGGCGGCCTCGAAGCATGGATGCAACTCCACACGCCCAACGGGAAAGTCCCCGACGCGTCGGCATGCGCCGGCACCGCCGTCTTTCTACTCTCCGATGAAGCCGAACATGTTCACGGACAAACGATCTACGTTGACGGTGGAATGAGCGCCTGGCAACAGCCCGATCCCCCGGCGGCAAGCCGAGACTGAGACCCTGGGATCCGACGTCAAACGCTCAGCGAGGGCGCTGCGCCGGGAGTGTCTTGCTTATTGCGGACGGGCCACAGTGACTCTTGCTGGAAAGGCCAGTCTCGGGTCTCCCCTTTGGGTCAGCGAGCGAATCAGGTTCGCAGCGTTTCGAGTTACCTTGCCGGAAAAGCAAACGTCCGCTCCCCAGCGTACCGTGATCTCCTGATCGAGATCCAACAGTCGGTCGTCGAGCAAGAGCGTCACCTCGTCGATTTCGTCAGCGGTGATTTCGTCAGTGGTGATTTCGATGGACTGGCCTTCCACCTCGGCACGGACAATCGTCGTCTTGGTTGGCTTTTCGGTCACCGCAAGCCAGTAAAACGTGGGGTGTGATTGCTGATCGATTCGCCACACCAGTTTCTTCGGCACAGGTTGGCGTGTTCGCTCGGCCATCCAGCCGACGGCGACAGCATCTCGCCGCTGCATCCAATGGCCCATGTTCGGATAAATACGGACGAAATGATCGTAGCCTCGCGGGTCCTCGTTGCGCAACTCCGCCAGTTGGGTCCTCCATTGCTCGGCCACCTGATTGCGTTTGTAGGCGCTGTCACGGCCGCCGACCTGAAGCGTGAAGGGGACGTTACGCAGATTGAGCGGTGATGCTCCGTTGGGATGTCCCGCCATCATCGAAGCAGCGGCCCAGCGGTCTGCCATCCTCGGCGCGAGTTGATACACGCCGTCGCCGCCAGCGGAATAGCCCATCAGGTAGACGCGATCCCAGTTCACGTCTTCAAACGCGACCATGCACTGAATCAACTGGTCGAAAAGGACGTCAATATGCGGCTGATGCCAGAGGTTCCACGTGTTGGTCGGGGCGCGGGGTGCGCAATAAATCCCCTCGTCTGGTGTGTAGAGACGTTTTTGGTTCTCCCACTGCTGGTCGTTGACCCTCGGAAGCGTCCCCCCGCCGCCATGCATCGATAGATAGAGACTCCAGCCTTCCGCTGGCTTCTCACCGAAGGTCTTGAAGTAGAAAGGCATCTTCCATTGTTCATGCACCAACTGGCGTTGTTCCCATGGGGCTCTGAACGCTTCGCGAGTCTCTTGTCGAAGCCGTTGTTCCAACGCGTCGCGAAGTCGCTGGGACTGGGCCTTGCTGAGTGCGACACCCGATGAAGCCGATTCGGCGATCGAATCGAGGCTTGAATCCTCGCTACGAACTTGCCCTTCGATGATTTCGAAGGCCTTGGCCGAATCAGCGGAGGGCGTTTGAGCGCGCGTCGCCGAGAATGGGGAGGCAAGCAAAAAAGCGAGCGCGAGCAACGCGGAAAGAGTTCGATGACGCATCACACAGCACTTTGATTACTTGTCACGTCGATGGCGCGAACGGGGCTAGCGTTCGCGAAACAGTTCACTGATGGATTGATCGTGGTGAATCCGCTTGATCGCCTCGGCCAACAGCGGCGCGACCGACAACTGAACCATGTTCGGAAGCAGCTTGTCGCCCGGAACGGGGATGGTATCGGTCACGGTAATCGAGTTGAGAGGGGCTTCCCGCAATCGTTCGATGGCCGGACCGCAGAGGACGCCGTGCGTACAGGCAATGTGAATCTCGGCCGCGCCGGCGTGGTGGACGCGTTCCGCCGCGCTGCAAATCGAGCCCGCCGTGCTGATCATGTCGTCGAACATCAGGCAGATCTTTCCTTCGATCGGTCCGCCGATGATTTTGGCGTTCTTTTCGACTTCAAACGCATTGGTACGCCGCTTGTCAACGATCGCTAGCGGGCCCCCCAGGCGCTGCTGGTGACCAACGGCCCGTTTGATGCTTCCTTCGTCGGGGCTGACGACGACGATATCCTTTTCCGTCAGTTCACGATTGATGAAGTGCTCGTTGAGCACCGGGGCGGCATAGAGGTGGTCGACGGGGACGTCAAAGAACCCTTGAATCTGCGCGGCGTGGAGGTCCATCGTCAGCACCCGATCGGCGCCCGCACGGGCGATCAGATTGGCAACCATCTTGGCGGTGATGGGGACGCGACCTTCGTCCTTGCGATCCTGCCGGGCGTAGCCGTAATACGGAATCACGGCGGTGACTCTTTCTGCACTCGCTCTCTTGCAACAGTCGATCATGACAAGCAATTCAAACAAGTTGTCATTGACCGGTGGGCAGGTCGACTGAACGAGAAAGACATCGCGTCCGCGAACATCCTCGTCGAGCTTGCAGAAATTTTCGCCGTCGGGAAACTTACCCAGCGATATCTTGGCCGGTTCCAGATGAAGGTGGCGACAGATCTTGGTTGCCAAGTCGGGGTTGGCACGACCGCTGAAAATCTTGAGCTCACGCATATCCCATCGCTCGCATTTGCTCGTCGACCAGTTGGAGTTCGTCCGGATTGTTGATCGACAATGACTCACAGGATTTCAGCGCGGGCAACGCGGCCACGGGCCGTCCCGCCTCGCGAAGCAACTTCGCACAATCCGTCAGATAGTATTCCGACTGGGCGTTATCGTTTTTGAGCATCGACAAGCCGCGGAGCAGGTCCGGCGTGTGGAACAGGTAGGTGCTCATATTGACTTCGTCGATCTCCAGTTGCTCGGGCGTCGCGTCTTTGTGTTCGACGATGCCCATAAAATCTCCGTCGGCATTGCGAACAATGCGACCGAGCCCCGTCGGATCGTCTTTCTTGAGCGTTCCCAGCAGGAGCGCGGGCTTCGTTGCCGCGAAATGGTCCAAAAGCTCCTTCAGGCTCGAAGACTGAATCAACGGCGAATCACCGGCGACAACGATGGTTGGCCCCACCTGATCCTCCAGATGCTCGCGGCAACACTGAACCGCGTGTCCCGTCCCCAACTGTTCTTCCTGCAGGGCAAACCGGAGGGACTCATTGCCGCGCGTGGACAGCTCCGCCTTGACTGCATCGGCCTGGTAGCCGACCACCACGATCTGGCGGCGAATGCCCGCAGCCTCCAACGCGTCGAGCACAAAGTGAATCATCGCGCGGCCGACGACGGGGCACAGCACCTTCGGAAGTTCACTCTTCATCCGGGTGCCTTTACCGGCGGCGAGAACCACGGCGCAAGGTTCTTCCGACGACAGATTTGCGTTCATCGATTTGTTGCGAAAGCAGGAAAAGTCTTGAGAGTCGGCATGTTCGCGTTCGGAGTCGAATTGAACAACCGGCGGGCGACCCATCCGGCCGCCGAAAAAACGAAAAATCACAGCCCCAGACGGGCGGCGGCCAGCCAAGAATCGCTCTGGAATCCGAACTCGGTCTTCTGAGAAACTAGTGGGCTCGCACTCCGCACCCATGGATGGCAAACCTTGTCCGACGCGCCCAAGACGATCCGCTCGCACCTCGCATCACTACGATCCATTCTCGGCGAATTCGCCGCCTATCTGGTGGTCCGCGTCTTTGTCGCCGTGGTGCAAACCATGCCGCTGGATATGGGCGACACGTGTTGTCGATGGTTCGCTCGGTTGGTGACTCGGCACCTTCGAATCCGCCACCGCATCACCGACGAAAACTTGTCGCGGGTTTTCCCCGATTCGACCGTTGAAGACCGACAACGCATCGAAGAAGCAATGTGGCACTCGTTGATGTTGATGGTCTGCGAAATCGCCTGGGCTCAGCGGCGGCTCCACCTGACCAATTGGAACCAGTTTGTTCGCTTCCGCAACAACCAAGCGTGTCTGCGATACTTACTCAGCCAAGACGCGACCGTTTCGGTCACCGGACACTTCGGCAACTTCGAAATCGGCGGGTACATCCTGGGTTTGATGGGATGTGAGTCGACCACCATCGCGCGACGGCTCGACAACCGCTTCCTGCATCGCTGGGTCGAGCGGTTTCGCAGTGCCAAAGGGCAGCGACTCATTGATAAGGAAGGCTGCGCGGCGGAAGTCGACCGGCACTTGGATGACGGAGGCGCGCTAGCGATCCTGGCGGATCAGCACGGCGGGCCGAAGGGATGTTGGACCAATTTCTTGGGCGTGCCCGCATCGTGCCACAAAGCACTCGCACTCTTTTCACTCGGGAGTGGCGCTCCGATGCTCGTGGGCTATTCTCGCCGAGTCGATGGCAAACCGATGCAGTTCGAAACGGGGGTCATCGACATCGCCAACCCACGCGACGACCGCGATTCGGTTTGCGAGTCCGTCAACAGCTTGACGCGTTGGTACAACCGGCAGCTCGCTAAAGCCGTTGGGGAATCGATCGAGCAGTATTGGTGGTTGCATCGGCGCTGGCGTGAACCGCCACCCAAAGTCGCGAAACGACTCGCCCGCGCGGCGTAGGGTGCCTGCGATACCAATGGGCTCTCGCGATCGGGTACCGGCCGACCGGAACCGGCTCGAGGCAAACCCCCTCCCCTGCCGCAAGGATCGACGCCGCGCTAAGATGCGTGAGAGCTTCTCTTGATCACGCTTTGGGTTTGGAATCGGCTTCATGCCACGCTCCGATCAGTGCATTCGAATCCGCGGGGCGCGCGTACACAATCTCAAGTCGGTGGACGTCGATATCCCGCGCGATGCCATCACGGTGATCACCGGCGTTTCCGGTAGCGGCAAGAGTTCGTTGGCATTCGATACGCTGTTTGCCGAAGGACAGCGTCAATACATCGACAGCCTGTCAGCCTATGCGCGGCAATTCCTCGATTCGATGCCACGACCCGATGTCGACTGGATCGATGGGTTGGCACCCACGATGGCGATCGACCAAAAGCCGGGCTCGACCAGCGGACGCAGCACCGTCGCGACGGCCACCGAAATTTACGACTATTTGCGATTGCTGTTTGCGCGTGTCGGCACACCACACTGCGGAGAGTGCGGCGCCCCGGTCGACCGGCAATCGCCGGACGCGATCCGCGACTCGCTGATGGAGTTGGATGAAGGCACCAAAGTCATGGTCATGGCGCCAATGGTGCGCGGCCGCAAAGGTGCACACCGTGATGTGCTACAAACCATCCAGGCGAATGGCCTAGTTCGCGTGCGAGTTGACGGCGAAATCCACTTGCTCGAAGACGTCCCCGAACTCGCCGTGCGACGGAATCACACCATCGAAGCCGTCGTCGACCGACTGGTGATTCGCGAAGACGTTGTGCCCCGACTGACCGATTCGCTTTCGCTCGCGCTTCGATTGGGCGACGGGCTCGTGGCGACGTCGACGCAAACGGAGGAGGGTTGGGTCGACCGCATTGCCAGCACGGCCATGGCCTGTATCGAGTGCGGCGCAAGCATTGAAGAGATCGAGCCTCGGACCTTTTCCTTTAACAGCCCGTATGGTGCATGCGTCGACTGCGAAGGACTTGGCACCGCTACGCTGAACGACCAGGAGGTCATTTGCCCGACGTGCTCGGGAACGAGGCTTCGCGGCGAGGCCTCCCGCGTGACCATCGCCGGTGTGTCGATCACCGAGCTGACCGCCATGCCGCTTCCGGAGGCAAGGCACTGGATCGATCGTCTCGGTCCGTCGCTGTCTCCGCTACATCAACTCGTTGCGCAGCCGATTCGTGACGAGGTTCTGAAACGTCTGGAATTCCTGAGCCGCGTCGGCGTGGACTACCTGAGGCTGGACCGAGGCGCCGACACGCTTTCGGGTGGCGAACTGCAACGCGTGCGTTTGGCGACCAGCATCGGCAGCGGACTTGTCGGCGTCTGCTATGTGCTGGATGAACCATCGATCGGACTGCACCCCGCCGATCATGATCGCCTCATCGAGTGCCTTCGGCAGTTGCAACAGCAGGGAAACACCGTCGTGGTCGTCGAACACGATGAAGCGACCATGTTGGCCGCCGATCGACTCATCGATGTCGGGCCCGGCGCGGGAACGCATGGTGGTCAAATCATCGCCGAAGGAACACCCAAGCAAGTCAAGCGGGCCAAGAAGACGGCGACGGGCCGCTACCTTGCCGGCGTGGATCGAATCGACATTCCGACGCATCGACGTCGTGCCGAACGGTTCATGCAGATCACCGATGTCTCGACGCACAATCTCAAGAATCTCACCGTGCGTTTTCCTCTCGGTTGTCTGATCGGGGTGAGCGGTGTTTCGGGCAGTGGCAAGAGTTCTTTGATCGGGGACACACTTTATCCCGCACTGGCACACCAGATCGAAAACGGACGCAAGCTTCCCGTTCGCCAAGGCTCTTTGATTCAATTCGGCAAACTGAGCGGCGTCGACGACATCGACAAGCTGATTCCGATCGACCAAACACCGATCGGCCGCAGCCCACGTTCCTGTCCAGCGACCTACAGCGGTGTGCTGGATGAAGTCCGCAAAGTCTTTGCGGCGACACGTGAATCGAAGACACGCGGGTTCACGACCAGTCGATTCAGTTTTAATTCGGCTGCCGGGCGCTGTGAACTCTGTAAAGGACACGGCGTGGAGCGGATCCCCATGAACTTCCTCAGCGATCTGTTCGTCACCTGCCCGCGCTGCGGCGGAAAACGATTCAATCGACAGACATTGCAGGTTCGATTCAAAGGGGCCAGCGTCGCGGACGTTTTGGCGATGACGATCGAAGAAGCACTCGAGTTCTTTGAGAATGTTCCTGCGGTTCACCGATTGCTCTCGTCTCTCGACGCCGTCGGACTCGGTTACATGCAATTGGGGCAAAGCAGCACGACGCTCAGCGGCGGCGAAGCGCAGCGAATAAAGCTCGGTACCGAACTCGCGCGACGATCGACCGGCAAGACCGTTTACCTGCTGGACGAACCCACGACGGGACTGCATTTCAGCGACGTTCAACGACTCGCGAAGGTGCTCCAGCGGCTCGTGGACGCGGGTAACACGGTGATCGTGATCGAACACGACTTTGATTTGTTGGTGGCGTGTGATTGGATCATCGATCTCGGACCCACCGGCGGCGCCGAAGGAGGCTATCTTTTGGCGGAGGGATCGCCCGAAGACGTCGCGCTGTCACCCGACAATGCGACTGCTCGATTCCTGGCCGCAAAGATTCATGGCGGCGTCGCAGTCTGAGCAAGCGGCAAGAACCGAGTTAATTCTCGGTCTCCTGAAGGAAGTCGGTCGTGGACAAAACCATCGATCCGCAACACGCGTATCCTGCGTTGGTGTCCGAGTTCTTGCGGTGGTCCTCATGGTGAACTTGCGCCGCTCCATCGACTAAGCCAGTGCCGCTCCGTCAGCCTCAATCGTTGATCGCCGAAACCGCGACTGTTGCGATCCGTCCCGCCAAACGATTGACCGATCCTTTACCGTCGGGATGAACACGGTTGCTGAGGAAAATGAAGAACAGATCGTGCTCCGGATCGATCCACATCGCGGTTCCAGTAAAGCCGCCGTGCCCAAACGCTCTCGGCGACATGTTTTCACCTCGGTTGGACGAATAACCCGTCAGCTTGTCCCAGCCCAACCCGCGAAGGCTCGTCTTTTCGCCCTCGACAATCGAGCGTGCTGACGTCATCAGTTCGATGGTCGGTCGAGAAAGAACGCGCGTCCCACCATAAGTCCCGCCCTGCAGCATCATTTGAGCGTAGATCGCGAGATCACCAGAGGTCGAGAATAAGCCGGCATGCCCCGCCACACCGCCCATTGCGTACGCCCGCGGGTCGTGGACTTCGCCACGCATCCACCGCCCGTCGCGGCGCTCGGTCGTCGCGGTTCGTTGCTTCAGTGCGTCCGGGGGCAGGAAACCTGTCTCGCTCATACCGAGCGGTGCGAAAAGGTTCTGTTTCGAAAACTCACTCACATCAACGCCGGTGGTCCGTTCAATTACGTCGTCCAGCAAAATAAAGCCGACGTCCGAATAGACGAATCTCGCCTTGGGCGGATACATCGTGCTGAGAGCGTAGATGTTCTTAAAGGCTTGCGCCCGACCTTCGCGATAGTCGGCGAGCGCGTTGTCGGGAATCAGCCCCGCCCGATGGGTCAACAGGTCCGCGATGGTTGCGGATTCCTTACCGGAGTTGGCATATTCCGGAATGTATCTTGACACACGATCTCTCAGTCGAAGCTTGCCACGCTCCAACAAGATCATCACGCTGGTCGCCGTCGCGATTGGTTTGGTGAGCGAAGCCAGGTCAAAGACCGTGTCCAGTGTCATCGGTTCGGGCTGAGGTTCAATCCGTCGCAAGCCGAACGCGCGATGGTAAACCAACTTGCCACGTCGCCCGAGCGTGATCACGCAGCCCGGGAGCTTTCTCTGACGAATCGCTTCGTCGACGATTCCTTCGATTACCTCCAATCGATCGGAGACCATTCCGGCCGACTCGGGGGTGGCCGACTCCAGACCCGCGGCACCCGCCGACGAGCCCGAGTCGAATAGCGACGCAAACAGAAGGATGACGTGGAAGCCTCGCTGGAGTTGATTCATTCAAATACCCAAATACTCAAGGGGGCTTAGTCGGTCGTGCGGGGCGACGGGGGAACTGCAAAAGTGCGTGGCACCTTTTTTGCCGTTTTTGCGTGGCGCCGCACGACCGACTAAGCCCCCTTGAGTATTTGGGTATTTGAATGAATCAACTCCAGCGAGGCTTCCACGTCATCCTTCTGTTTGCG
>JBCBLJ010000046.1:0-20146 GCA_038520195.1 Planctomycetota bacterium | reverse complement strand
ATGAGTCGTCTGAATCATCGTGGCCGCGATCAATTGATCGCGGCTTTTTTTGTTGATCCACGTGATACCAGTCGGAAAGGCACTGCTCTTTGACGCCCGCGCAGTGAGCCAACTGAATCCACCAGTTGCGGGCCGTTTGTCGGATCACGCCTTGCTGTTGCCAACGTCGAGCGGCGACATGGACGGGACCATCCAGCAGCATCGGCCAGCCGATTCGGCGCAACGCTCGCGAGAGCTTGACATCTTCCATCAGCGGGATCGCTTCAAAGCCGCCCACTTGTTCGTAGATCGATTTCGAGACGAACATCGCTTGGTCGCCGAAGGGCATTCCTCGGTAGCGGATGCGCGCCGCGTTCCCGCTCTCAAGCAGACGGTAGAGCCCTCGAGCGCAGTCAATCCGCTGGCGAAAGCCGCCCCAAACGAGTCGCGGGTCGGCGGCCGCGTTGACCGCGACGCAGATTTGCTGGAGGCACCCGTCACTGAGTGCGTTGTCGGCGTGAAGGAACAGCAAGACCGGTTTAGTCGCCTGCGCCGCACCGGCTCGCAATTGATGTCCGCGTCCCGGCTCGGATTCGCAGATCCGGGCGCCGTTTTGAAGAGCGACGTTGATCGTGGCGTCGTCGCTTCCGCCGTCGCAGACGATGATCTCTTCGGCACCGGCTTTCTGCGCCGAACGGATGGCTCGATCGACACGCTGGGCTTCATTGACCGCGGGAATGACGACACTGATGTCGTCGGGCGTCATACCGTTTCAACTTCGCGCAGCCGCATGTACGCGATGGGACCCAGCAGGACTAACGGGGCCCAGGCGGCGACGGCGGGCGCAAGCAGGTATCCACCGCCGCCCATTTTGCTGGCCGCAGTCTTGATCAGAAAGAAAACGATGATGGTCCCCATCGCGGAGGCGGCGGTCATGAAAAGGTTGTGGTTCTTGCGATTGGCAACCAGCGGAAGCCCAAGGAGAAAAAGCGAAAAATCGAGCGGGACTCGGATCAACCGCTCATGGAGCAATACCCTCGTCGAAGTGCTATTGTGGACCGCCGGGTTGCGGAGGCGGCGAATCAACTGCGCGCTGCTGGAGAATCGTGTCGCCGTTTGGTTGGTCTGAAGGATCTCCGTGTTGACGGTGGTCGCGACGAAGCAGCAATCGGGTTCGATCCAGGGTTGATCGTTGGAAGTCATCAGGACTGGCCGATCTCCGACAGCGACGGAACCCAATTGGTCGATGTTTTCTGGCAGCGAAACCCCGCTTAAGAGATAGCCTTCGGGATGCACGGCGTTGGCGGGCATCCACTGCCCTGACTCCGCCAGCAGAAGTTCGCCGAACACTCCGTAGTCGGCTTCAATGTGGATGCTGGGCCGCACGATCAGTTTGCTGCTGGGACGGATCGACTCGCCGTCAAGCAGCAATTCGTTGACATAATCATAGTTGGGCAGGATCGGCTGCGGAGCGTCGCCCGTAAGATCGGCGGTCAATGCGAGATGGGCTCGAAGTCTTGGAAGAATGAACTCGCGGCTGAGGCATTGCAAAATCACAAGCGATGCGGCGGCAATGACCAATGGCCGAAGGATTCGTCCGTGAGACACCCCCGCGGCGAGGAGTGCCGTCAACTCACCGGTTCGGCGGACCCATGCGGCGGCACACAACAACGCCATCAGGGCGATCATCGCCCCTGTCATGTCGAACAACCAGAGCAGATAGGGGCCGTAAAAGCTCGCGGCCACGGCGATCAGACTCGAATTCCTCTGGGCCGCAAGATCGACGAGCGAATTGAGATTGCCGAAGGCGTGGAAGACAACAAAGATGCCGGCGACCGAGGCGAAACAAACCCCGATCATTCGCAGGAACAGCGACAGCAGGTACCGATCAATCTGAGTCACGAAAACGTCTAGTCCGACTTGCTTGCGGGCATCGCTGGCCCTCTGACGATCGCTCTTGGAGCGTGCGGAACTCGCCGGCCCGCCGCCAACGGCTCAGACAGAGTGACCGGTGGGAGGTGCCGGTGCACGCCTCGGGGGACCATCTCAGCAACCCGTCGTCGATGCAAGGTCGATTCGCCGCGAGCGGGGTCGCGATCACCCGATGTGAAACTCCGCGATCTCTAGCGTTGCTCGCGGTACGTGGCCCAACTGAGGTAGATCAGGACTCCGCCGAGGGCGGCGAAAGTCAGGTCCATCACGAGGCTCGCAGCGCTGAGGGGCGCGATCGATTCCAGCCCGACCATGCCCATCACCGCGTCCGCCCCGAAGAGGCAGACAATCAAAATCGACGCGACAAGGCTGAATAAGCAGAGTGCCTTGGGCATCCAGGGAACCTCGAAAACAAGCGGTGACGACAAAGGAGTAGGTACCCGAACGAGACGCTGGGTGTCGGAAAGGTCGGCAGTATAGTTGCCAGACACCGCCTTTCCCAAGCCTACGCCCAGCCGCTAGTTTACCTCCGGCGCCGTTCGGCGGGCGTTGGAGCAGTTTTTTTGGTTATGACGACTGGAGGAGCGACCTCGCTGCCCACCGATGAAGTCAACGCTTGGAAAAACCGAACCCGATCTTAGTCGCGACCCATGGTCGTGGTGGCGATCGGAAATGCCGATCACGCAGAATTGGGCTTATTTGGACCATGCCGCGGTCGGCCCGCTCAGCCAACCTGCCGCCGATGCGTTGCGGGGGTTCGCCGATCAGGCCGCACTTCAAGGTGATACCGTCTGGCCGCAGTGGTCGGCGCGGTTAGACGCGGTACGCTCGGGATTTGCGGAGCTGCTGGGTGCGGATGACGATGAGATCGCGCTGATCCCCAACACGTCCACGGGGATCAACCTTGTCGCCGAAGGCTTTCCATGGAAACCGGGTGACAGTGTGGTGATTCCGGAGGGCGAGTTTCCGAGCAATTTCTTTCCGTGGGAGAATCAGGTCTCGCGGGGCGTTGAAGTGCGAGTGGTCCCACGCCGCGATGGAGCGGTGACCGTGGACGATTTGATGGGGCACGTTGACAAGACCACTCGTCTGCTTGCGCTGTCATGGGTCGGGTACGCCAGTGGCTATCGAGTGGATCTCGCGAAGGTCGTTGAGGCCGCCCACCAGCGTGGCGTTCTGGTCTTTCTCGATGCGATTCAGGGACTCGGCATTTTCGATCTTCAGGTGAGCGACATTCCGGTCGATTTTCTCGCCGCCGACGGTCATAAATGGCTGCTCGGACCCGAGGGGCTCGGGGTTGCCTACATCCGGCGCGAGCATCTCGATCGACTTCGGGTCGGAAACGTCGGCTGGAATAGCGTTAAAAATGCGTTCAACTACAACGATCCGCGACTCGAACTGCGTGGCTCGGCGACGCGATTCGAGCCCGGTTCGGCGAACATGGTTGGGGCGGCGGCTTTGGCGGCGAGTTTGGAAATCTTCCTGTGGGTCCGGCGGACACATGGGCCAAATGCGATCGGTGACCGGGTCATCGAATTGGCGACTGAACTAGCCGAGCGACTTGCCGCTGCCGGCGCCAACACTTGGTTGCCGCAAGTCGGCCATCGCTCGGGGATCGTTCCATTCGAGATGCCGGGCGTATCGGCCAACGACTTTCGAAACCGAGGATTGGAGTCCCGCTGCGTGCTGAGTTGCCGTGGCGGAGGCGTTCGAGCCAGCATTCATGCCTACAATGATGAGAGCGACATCGAACGCCTGGTCGATGTTGCCACCTCCTTTTCCGGCGTCTCCCCGAACGCAGCTTTATGAGTGACTCACGTATTGCGGTCTACACAGGCTCCTTCGACCCGGTGACGCTGGGACACCTGCACATCATCGAGCGTGCGAGTCGATTGTTCGATTCCCTGGTAATCGGTATCGGTATCAATGCCGACAAACGCGCACTGTTCGAGCCCGATCAGCGCCGCGAACTGGTCCAGCAAGTGACCGATGGGATAAACAACGTCACGGTGCAGTGTTTCGAAGGACTGGCCGTCGATTTTGTCCGCTCGGTGGGTTCACGCACGATGGTTCGCGGGATCCGCCCGCTGACGGACATCGCCGGCGAGTTCACGATGATGATGGCCAACCGGCAACTCAACGATCAAATCGAGACGGTGTTTCTGATGGCCGACGAACGATTCGCGCACGTGAGCAGTTCCCTGCTCAAGCAAATCGCTCAGGTCAGTGACGATGACGAGCAGCTGGCGAAGTTTGTGCCAAAGGAAATCGTCGCGCCGCTCCGTGTTCGCATGCGTCGCTAGTGCGAGTCGGTCACCGAAGAGACCGCGTGAGTCTCTCGGATCACAGAATCTCACCTCGTAGCTTCGCCAACAAATCGACCGCTTGGCCGATCTCGGCCTTTTGTCGTTCAGGGTCTTCCGGGATCTCGCGTTCGATCGTGAGTGGCCCTTGGTAGCCAATGTCTTTGAGCGTTTGGAGATACTTGTGGATGTCGACTTGGCCGTCGCCGAGCGGGACTTCGGCGCCCCAAGTCTCGCCCGGTTGGTCACTCCATGTCGCGTCTTTGCAATGGATGCTGCGTACATGAGGTGCGAGTTTTTGCAACGCATCGATGGGCTCGCCGGTGCCGTACAGAATCATGTTCGCCGGATCAAAGTTGATCTTGAGGTTGTCGCAAGCGACGGCGGCGATGAATGCGAGCAGACCTTCGGCGGTTTCTTGGCCGGTTTCTAAATGCAGGAACTGGCCGTGTGCGCCGCAGTGTTCGCACAGTTCCCGTGTGACCGCGACCACTTCTCCGAACTGCGGGTCATCGTGGTCTTCGGGGATGAATCCCAGGTGCAAGGCGACAGTGTCGCAACCAAGTGCATGAGAGAAGTCCGAAATCTCCTTCATTTCAGCGAGTCGGCTCGCTCGCGAGTCGGGCGGCACCAACCCGATAGTTTTCACGACCGTCGGGATGTCAGCGTAGCTTTCGCCGTCAAATCCGCCAAACACGGCGGTGCAGGTGACATTGATGGAGTCGAGTTGGCTCTTCAGCTCGGACGCCGTGGCGGCGTCACGTTTGCCAGCGTGCGGTGCGTGAAGTTGAATCGTCGGCAGTCCAAGTTCTTCGATCACATTCCAGCGCACACCAAGGCCCGCGTCGAGTGAAGCGAAGACGCCGATTGGCCATGAATCCATGAGTCGCATTCCAGTAGGGAGGGTCTTAAACCACGTAGTTGCGGAGGTAGTGGTAGCTTTGTTGGAGTGATCGAAGGCAGTCATCATGTGAGCGTTCGTAGGCTCGATCTTCGACTTCGACACACACCGGCCCGTTGTATCCCGTGTCGGTCAGGGTCGAAAAAAACTTGCCCCAATCGACATCACCGAGTCCAGGCAACTTGGGGCTGTGATATTCATTGGGGTTTGCCAAGATACCAACGCGATCCAAGCGGTCATGGTCGACGCGGACATCCTTGGCGTGAATATGGAACAGCTTGTCAGCAAACTCTCGCATCGGCGCGAGGTAATCCATCTGCTGGAAAATCATGTGTGACGGATCGTAGTTGAGCCCAAAGCAATCACTCTCAAGGTCGTTAAACATTCGCTCCCAGATCGCCGGTGAATGGGCGAGGTTCTTTCCGCCGGGCCACTCGTCGTTGGTAAAGAACATCGGGCAGTTCTCGATGCCAACGCGAACATCATGCTCTTCGGCGTGAGCGATGATCGGTCGCCACGTTTCCAAGAACCTGGGCCAGTTGTCGTCGACGCTCTTGGTCCAGTCTCGGCCGATAAAGGTATTCATCTTTCCGATCCCGAGTTTGGCCGAAGCACCGATGACGGCGCGAATCTGCGCCACCGCTGCATCAGCTTCGGCTTGGTCATACGACATCGCATTGGGATAGTATCCCAGTCCGCTGATCTGAATGCCCGTTTCGGCCTGCAGGCGACGGATCGAATCGACCGCTGAATCATCGAGAGTGGCGACATCGATGTGGGTCACGCCCGCGTATCGGCGAGTCGCCTTCCCGACCGGCCAGCACATCACTTCGACGCAGTCGTATCCGATATCGGCGGCCGTTTGAAACACCGACCTTAAATCCGCGTCGGGAAGAATCGCGGTAACAAATCCGAGTTGCATGGCTTATTCGTCGATCGAAATGTCGCTCAGCGTTTCACCGCTGCCGTCCCATCGCGGTTCTGGGTATTCGGTATTGCCGGGACGCACGGTGGACTTGTCGTGGACCAGCCGAATCTGATTTCCGGCGAACAGTTTCGGGACGACTCGCCCTGCTCGCCGAAGACGATAGAGGATACAGCCTTTCCGCCGGACGTAGTACATACCCCAGATGGTCGCCACAAAATGATCGCGTTCCATACCCAGGCCCGTCGTTTCAATTTGGTCTCCGATGTCCAAACCTTCGTGCGCGATTCTGGACCACATCGCCGGACGCAGCCGAAACGTCATGCGGCCATACGAATAATGGTAGTACGTGCCGTCGAAGTGGAATCGCCGAAGTACACGGGGGCTGGGCACCAAGTCGACCGCGGTCGAGACATCATCCGGATGAATCAGACTCTGACCGTCCTCGGGCCATCGCTCAAAGCAGCCGTAGTCAGGAAGTGGAGGCCACTGCATCGTTACCTTCTCGTTGCGCGTCAAGAGGCGTCTCATCTTAATGGAAAGAGCCGCCGGGGCGTTCCCGTGTCGGTTCGCTCGGCCAGCTTCCTGCCCGGGAAACAAACAGTCGCTTTCGGTTTGACAGCGCGTTGAAAGATATGTAACCTATGTGTTACATATGAAGCCCGAATCGATGGACGCCGTTTTTCAGGCACTCGGAAGTGCGCCGCGCCGCAAGATGCTCGACATCATTCAGAGCATGCCTGGCTGCAGCGTGAACGATGTCTGCAAGTACTTTGACATCAGCCGCATCGCGGTCATGAAGCATCTGCGCGTCCTCGAGGAAGCCGAACTTGTGATCTCGCAGAAGTCCGGACGCACGCGCGAGTACTATTTCAACGTCGTCCCGATTCAGTTGATTTACGATCGATGGACCAGCGAATACAGCAAGTTCTGGGCGAGTCACGTGACCGACATCAAGTTCAAAGCCGAGGCGAAACGCCGACAGAGGGACACCAATGCCCGAGAAGACTAAGCTTGTTCATCGCATCCGAATCAACGCTTCGATCCAGGATGTCTGGGACGCGTTGACAAAGGAGGGCGAGGTATTGCCGTTCTTCTTCAACTCCGTATTGCAGACCACCTCACTCGCGCCGGGCGCGCCGATGCGGATGCGCTCCAAAGACGGAAAATTCACGGGGGTCGTGGGTGATGTCTTGGAATTGGATCCGCCTTACCGCTACGTGACGACGTTCAAGTTTACGAATTTTGACGATCCCCCGTGCAAAGTCACGCACGAGTTGAAGGAAGTGGATGGGGGAGTCGAGTACACGTTGATTTCTGAGCAGATTCCCGCCGGCACGAAGACCGAAAAGCAGATGAAGCAGGGCGGCGACTTTATCACCAAGAGTCTCAAGGGGGTCGTCGAGAACGGTCGGCCGCCGTTGGGGCCACGTTTGATTTTGTTCATGATCGGATTGTTCGGATGGACGACGCCCAAACAGTGCCGAAGCGAACACTGGCCACTCGACATGAAAATTGAATTGGGGAGTGATTCAGAATGAATCCCGAGGAGATGGCCAACAGCATGCTGGCCAACATGAATGAGAAAACGGGAAAGCCACTCGAGGCCTGGCTAGTGTTGGTCAGCAAATCCAAACTCTCCAAACACGGCGAGATCGTCGCTCACCTTAAAACCGAGCACGCCGTCACCCACGGCTTTGCCAACCTGATCGCTCACAAGTTCCTCGCCGTCGATGCCCCGGCGCAAGGCGGTGATGAACTGGTTGATGCGCAGTACACGGGAGCCAAGGCGGGGTTGCGACCGATTTACGAAGCGTTGATCGAGGCGATTTCTCAGTTCGGCGTGGAGGCAGAGATCGCGCCGAAGAAGTCCTATGTGAGCGTTCGCCGGAACAAACAGTTCGCCTTGATTCAACCATCGACAAAGACACGTGTCGATGTCGGTATCAACCTGAAAGGCAAAAAACCGACGAAGCGCCTCGAAGCGTCGGGGAGTTTCAATTCGATGGTCAGCCACCGTGTTCGGCTGACATCGCCAGAAGACGTTGACAAGCAGCTGATTGCTTGGCTACCGCAGGCGTACGAAGCGGCTTGATCTCGATGCTTTCTATGTTCAAGTTGCCACCGTCGTAAGATCCGTGAACGACCATGCTGGAGCATTTGAAGGAACTCGTTCACCCGCCGCGGCAGCCGATGTTAGTGCCGCCTTACATAGGACGCCCGCGAGGATCGATCCGCACTTGGGAAGAGGCGGAAGAGATACTCGGGCTCTCCTTCCCCGACGAGCATAAGCAGGTGGTCGACTGTTACGGAGACGGCATCTGGGGAGCAAGCTTGGTCTTGATAGCGCCTCGGTTCTGCAATCAGTACTGCAACACCTTGGAGATCGTGACTGGCTCTCATCTCTTCAGGCCCCACGCTGCCCCTCTGTCGGATGATGCAGTTTATCTGGAAGCATTCAATGGACTTCAGGGCGCAGCGAGAACGATTCACGAGGCATCACCCATCGCGTTCTATCCATCCAGTCCTGGTCTGCTGCCACTGGGGTACCTCGGAGACAACTACTTAGGTCTGGATAGGCATGGGGTTTATCTCTTTTGGTCGACGTCAGAGGAGCAAGAGATCCTCGTACTGTCGCGCGACTTCACCTTCCGCAGGTATCCACTTGGGCTTTGTAATTTCTTAGTCCGCGCGTTCCAGGGAAGCGTTGATCTCGGTGAAACGTTCAATGCAACGTGCGGTTTTAAGAGTCGGTGGATGCGATCTGGCGGCAACGAGATCACCGAATAAGCGAGGAGACTTTGACATCGCGTGGTTAGGCTCTCTCGGGTGTGCGTTCCGAACGCGTTCAACGGCGTGACCTCGGTTTACAAGTCGGTGAATCACCTCTTCGTCGCCGATGAAACGGCGGTCAGAATGATACCGTCGGAGAATGCTGTCGACGTGCTTAACGCGACGTGGCCGTTGACTCGCTGTTTCGCCGTGCTACTGCCAGTCACCGGACAGCTGAAAGGATGCCCAGAAGAAGGGTGATGTTCTTGCGGGTTCTTCTTGGGCGGCGACCACTCGCTTGCGACGGTCACGGACGGCCCCTCGCGTCTCCGTTTCCTCGACGCCCAGTTTCGCAAGCTCGCCTGGATGTCGAAGCATCCACAACTGTGCATTTCGCAGCGCGTCGATCTTGGATTGTTTTTTGATCCACAGGTTGGTGTAGAAACGCCGCATCAGTTCCTGCGTGGCTCGGTCGTCAACCTTCCACAGACTTGCGATCACGCTTCTCGCCCCTGCCACGTGAAACGCCCTCTGAAGCCCGGTTAATCCCTCGCCACCGGCGACAGGACCGAGTCCGGTTTCGCATGCCGAGAGGACCACGAGGTCGACGTTTGGCAGCGACCAAGCTTCAATTTCGGCCGCACGCAAAATGCCATCGTCGAGATTCTCGGGATCGCCCGACGAGGAGTTTGCGCCGGCTAACACGAGACCGGAGAGCAGGCCTGGACGCCATTTGTCGAAGAACGGATCGGGGCCATCCATCGATTTCTCGGTCGAAAGCGAGTTCGAGTCGGCTTGGCCAATTGAATTGATGCTTGGATCCAAAAAGAAGCCATGTGTGACCAGATGCAGTGTATTGCTGGACTTCGCGTGAACGAACAATCTGTCTTCGGTTGCATTCGCCCCCGAGAGTACGTTGACCAACGCCGCATTTCCGAATCGTTGGTGATGCAGCCGTGTTAGCGAATCGAGTTCATCGCGGAATCCGGGAAGCGACGTCCAATGCGACGAATTCCCTCTACCACGGTTTCGATTGAGTCGACCCTCTTCATGTGCAAACGCAAGCATCTGTTGCGCCGGACGAGAATTGCGGATGGCTGACTCGTAGTTGACGTCTCCTACAACAAGTAAGTGGGAGACCTCTCGTTGGCGAGACTCTGGCAGCTTCTTTAATAGACGTGCGAATGGAATCGAAACAACTTGGTACTCTTCGATAAGGAAGCTCCCAGGGGTTTGACCTGGTAATGCTGCGAAGGGAAGCGTCCCCAATTGGCTGTCAGGCGAGATGACTACAGTCTTGAACCCTTGTAAATGCTCCTCCAATGGAACCCAGATCGAGCGACGCAACTCTCTCGCAAAGTCTCGTCCATCCCGTGTGTGAGCCTGGGTCAGTCCTCGGCGGAGCCCGTCGATGGCTTCATGAACGGACTGGGTAGAACCAAGCGCCACGACGTCGACAGGGCCTGTTGCCGGAACAACGATCGCAATGTATCGCTCTTGTAGGTCGTCAAAACCCTGCCGATTTGGATTGGGTACGCTGTGTTGGTAGGCGAGGAAATCGACGAACGCGGAGCCTTGCGGGAGTGACGATTGAATGGCAGCCGTCGATAACGGCGTTTGGAGCTCGCGGAACTCAGGGGCCCGACGGGCCATTTGCTTTTGGATTTGTTCGCGCTCGCGCGTTAGTTGCGAGACCCTTTCATTCCACAGCGTTCGTCGTCGAAGGTAGTTCTGCTGAAGCGTTCGCGATGCGGCTTTGGGCGGAGAAATCGGCACCGTTGAGTAAGCGACCGACAATTGCTGAGTGATGGATCGAAGCGATTTAAACAAGGGAACGAGTTGAGCGTTGGTTGCCACCTCTTGGTAAGCCTTCTGTCTAGCGGTAACCGAGCCTTTCCACCGCCAAACACTCTCCGCAATTTGACGGGCGTTAGGTTTGCCCATCTCAAGAGAATGACTGATCATTCGATCGAGGTAGCACCTCATCTCGCGTTGATTGATCAGTTGTTGGCGCCGTGATTGAATGACCGAATTGCGGTCAAGCTGGTCGCGTTGAATCGATAACGCCTCCCGATACAGCGACTCTGCGCGACCGTAGTCTGCTGATTCCACGCGCACCGCTGCGAGGCTGTAGAGGCTGGCTGCGTAGCTTGGGTGTGATTGGCCCAGCGTCGCCCTTCGAATGTCTCTAGCCTGAGTGAATAAGTCTTCCGCACCCGCGACATTGCCGATGACGAGATAAAGGTCGGCGAGGTGATCGATGAGATCTGCAAACGCGACATGAGAATCGCCTAGCGACGACTCAAGGATGTCTTTCGCTTGGAGAAGGAGTTTTTCCGCACTCGCATATTCACCAAGTTTCTTGTCGATTCGCCCCAACGCAAGCAGACTGCGAGCGTAGTCGGGGTGTTGCCGGCCAAATTGCTGCTCCGAAAGTTTCCCCGCTCTCGTATGAAGTTGCTTCGCGTAAGTCAGGTCTCCAGCCCGTTCGTGAACCGTCGCGAGATTGTGCAATCCGCCAGCGTACAGCCGAGACGACTCAGCCGCGAGTGGCTTCGTGATTTCACAGACCTCTTCAAGAATCTGGATCGCTGACTTGTGATCGCCGATGTTTAACTGCAGCGCGGCAAGACTGTTGAGAGTGTTTGCGTAATCGGGATGCCGTTCGCCGAGGGCTGCTTTTTGTACGTCCCGAGCTTCTCGATACAACTTGTCGGCGGAAACGTAGTCGCCGATTCGACGCTGAAGTTCCGCGAGGTTATACAGGCTAGCTGCGAAGCTCTGTGGTGCATCTTTTCGCAGACTCTTGCGGATTTCGCACACCTGACGGAGGAGTTGTTCTGCCCGCGCGTATTGGCCCGCGTACGTATGAACCGCCCCTAGGTGATTCAAGACATTGCTGTAGAGCGGCGCCCTGCTCCCGAGCACGCGTTGCGTTTTGTCTCTAACACCCAGGAAGAGCTCTTCTGCGGTATCAAGGTTGCCAAGTTCGACATGCATTACTCCGAGGTTGTTCAAACTCGCGATCGAAGCCGGGTGTAATTCTCCATGCGAATGCTGACGTATCTTGATTGTCTGGTTTAGCAGATCAAACGCGCGTGAAAAGTCGCCGAGGTCGTAATACTGTCTGGCAAGTTTTTCTAAACTGGTTGCGTAGTCGGGGTGGTCTGGACCGCGTATGCGTTTCCTGAGTTCGCAGATCTTTTCGCCGATCGCAATGGCACCGCTCAAATCTCGCTGTCGAGTCAGACGAGCACGTTCCCCATTCGCCGCTATCACCTCGGCTTGGTCTTGCTTGCTGATAGGGGAGCCTTGGACGACGCCGTCGGTGTATGCGCTCAGAGAAACAATTTTGGGAGATGCGGTATTCGGCGGTGATTGGAACCCGATACCGCGAAGTAAGCCTCTCGACTTTCCATCGTACCCGATGAACAACTCGCCGCCCTCTTCGGAGAGCACTTGGATCAAGCCGCGCCTGTACTTCACCAGAATCGAGTCTAGCTTTAGCGAGTCTGTTAGCGATTCGCGAACGAGCGTTTCGAATGGCTCGCCACGGATTATTCCCGTCTCGATAAGCGCGATCGAAGCAGGTTGCTCGCCGCTGCTAGACCATGAGAAACGAAGGTAACAGTGATTCGCGCCTCGCCTTAGAAAACGGACTCTCAACTGTGGTTCTAACGTATGCTCGGTTTCAACTTTGATTCCGAGTGACGCTTGAAATCCTCCGTCGAAGGTGCGTTCAACGGAAGCGCCTTTTGAGAGCGTGATCCCATTCGAAACCCACGTTACATCGCCTTCGACTTGGTAGTCTGAACGCGTGTCGCGAGTGAAGTCATCCGCAAAGACAGGATGGAGTGCTGGTTCAATTGCGAGGGGATTCTGCGTTTGCGCTAGAACCGAGCAGGTGTCGATTGGAATCAGGTAGAGCAAGGCAGTCGCGATCAAAACAGCTAGATCGAGTCTTCGATGGGCTTGAAACAATTCGTGCATCGATCACTCCGGCTGCGTTACGGGGAACGTAAGGGCGTAGACCCGAAAAACCTATTTTTCAGAACGTTGGCAGAGTTTGACAAACGCCTCGTTCCCGCGTCGAGTTCGCGATGGCTGAGGAACGCCACGGGTCCGGCGACTTTGGGTGGGCCACGGTTCAACATCGGACTCATCCCAAATCAAATGACCCTTCGTCTGGAGAACCACGCTGCCGAGACCTTCCAGATCAGGCGACCAGTCCGCAAAAGCAACCATTGACGTATCTATCCACATCACCAAAGACACCTATTGCCGGGGGCCATCGAAGAATGGAAAGACCTGGCGTGGTGCGGCAGGAAACCGAAACTCAAGGGTGATTGAAGCGAAGGGGAAGATCGTCCATCCAGCAAAATTGGCGTAGCAACTGCAATCGTGGATGGAGCACACCACCACAAAGCAAACATGTGTAAACGGCAGTCTTACGCGGCTGATCAGAGAGATGACATTCATTCCCAATCGCCCGAGAGTTGAAACGCAGCCCAAAAAAACGGCGCAGTGGTCTTCGCGTCGCTTCCTGGTCGTGAAGGCTTGGTTCGCGGACGCATTGCTCCTCGGACCGCGTCCTGAACTCCCATGGCCTCCAACTCCAGGGGGTGCCGTAGGATCCACAACTGTGCATTTCGCAACGCGTCGATCTTGGATTGTTTTTTGATCCACAGGTTGGTGTAGAAACGCCGCATCAGTTCCTGAGTTGCCGCATCGTCCACCTTCCAAAGGCTCGCGACGACGCTACGGGCACCGGCCACGTGAAAGGCTCGCTGGAGCCCCGTCAGTCCTTCGCCACCGGCGACCGGGCCAAGTCCCGTCTCGCAGGCGGAAAGAACGATGAGGTCGACGCCGGGCATCGGTGAAGCTTCGATCTCGGCGGCTCGGAGAATCCCATCGTCGAGGGTTGCGTCTGACGTTTGTTGGTTCGCGCCCGCCAGCACGAGACCCGAAAGCAGGCTCGGCATCCACTTGTTGAAGAAGGGGTCAGCGCCTCGCGACTCCGGTTCCAGTGCGACCGGCGGTTCGATCTTCGATTGTCTGACGGAGCCAATGCCCGGAGCGGAAAAGAAACCGTGAGTGACGACGTGGATGATCTTGCTTTGACCGCCCCGCTGAAGCACTTGTTCTTCGTTGGCTCGAGCGCCCGTAAGTGTCTCGATCAATGCGTCTTCGCCATATCTTTTGCGAAACAAAGAAACGACCAAGGCTGATTCCTCTTCAAATCCCGAGAGCGATTGCCACTGGGTTGTGTGTTCTTCGCTCGAGCGAAACAACCGTCCGAGTTCCTGGTTCGCCGCCAGAAGCGCTGGCCGGTTGGGCGGGCTCGTCACGTTTCGGTCGAAGTCAACATCACCGACCACCAAGAGCCCGGGCATTGGGGGTTGCTGGGGTTCGTTGGAAAGATCATTCAATAACTGCGCGAAAGGAACCGATGCGAGTCGGTAATCTTCGACCAGAAACGTGCCCGGAGTTCGTCCTGGCAAGGCCGCGAACGGCAACAATCCAAGTCGAGAGTCGGGTGAGAGGATCACGGTCGAAACGCCGTCAAGAGACCTTTCAAGCGGGGTCCATATTTCGTCGCGTAGACGCATCGCAACGGATGGGTCGTCCACCGATTGCCCGGCCAACGGCCGACGGAAAGCATCGATTGCGGAATGAATCGAACTGGCCGAGCCAAGTCCCGTCAGTTGAGCGGGACCATGTTTTGTGACGATCACCGCGGCGTAGCGTCGTTCGTACTCAACGCCGCCAGCTGTTTTCGGCGAATGGCGTGTGTACTCGATGAAATCAACCAATGCGCCATCGTCAGGGAGCCAGGACTGGACTTGGGCGACCGTGATCGGCTTTCTCGCGTTTCGATACGCCGCACTTTCACTCGCGATGGCTGATTCCAGTTGCTCTCGTTCACGCGTCAACAGCGCGAGCCGTTCAGTCGCCTGCGTCCGTCTTCTTTGAAAATCCTCCAAAACAGCCGCTGGAGCCGACTTGGGCGGTGCGTACGGGAATCGAGTCGTCGCGACCGACAACTGATGCGTCACCGAACGCAGCTCACCGAATTTCGCGGTCAGTTCGGGGCTATTTGATATCTGTCGATAGGCTCGTTGCCTTGCGGTGATCGAGCCTTTCCACTTCCAAAGATCCGAAGCGAGCATGGAAACGTTCGACGCGTCTGCGGACACCGCATGACTGATCCGGGCGTCGATGAAGACTCGATTCAAACGCACCTGGCGATGCTGCTGCCTTTTCGATTGAACCACCGCGTTGTCTTCGATACCGCTTCGGACGATCGCTTCGGCTTCGGCGAAGAGACGTTCCGCGTCGGCGTTCTCGCCGAGCAACTCTTTGACGACGGCTCGGCCGAGGAGGCTACGGCCATAGTAAGGGTGTTGGTCTCCGAGGCTTCGCTTCAGTTTCTCGAGAATCTGTTCGTAGAGCTCATCCGCGTGGCTCAGTTTTCCTTGCCGTTGAGCGAGTCCCGCGAGATTATTGAGGCTAGCGATGTAGAACGGCGATTCGTCACCCAGCGTTTTCAGGCGAACGTCCTTCGCTTCAAGGTAGAGTTCTTCGGCTCGTTCAAGATTTCCGAGTTCTTCGTAAGCTCCCGCCAAGTTGTTGACGGTCGATGCATATTGTGGGTGACCTTTGCCGAGCGTTTTCGCATTGATCGCGATCGACTTTTCGAAGAGCGGTGCGGCACGCGCATGGTCACCCATCTGGTCGTAGAGCAAGCCGAGGTTGTTGAGGCTGTTCGCGAAATTGGAATGGTTCTCGCCGAATGTTTGCCGTTTGACATCCAAGGCCATTTTAAGAAGGGGTTCGGCGCGATCGAAGTCTCCCGTTTGTCGGTACAACTCCGCCAGATTGTTCAGGCTCGAGGCATAGCTCGGATGACGCTCGCCGAGAGACGCTTTCATGAGTTCGTTCGCCCGTCGGTGCAGTGGCTCGGCTTGCGCGTAGTCTCCCAGGCTCTGATACAATAGCGCCAAGTTGTTCATGCTGAGCGAATACATCGGATGTTGCTTGCCGACGACCTCGCCGATAATTTCCATCGATTGTCGAAACAGCGGTTCGGCGCTTTCCTCTTCGCCCATGCTCCGGTACAGCTCGGCGAGGTTGCTTAGGCTGGTTGCGTAGCGCAAGTCTTGCGTACCCGAATGTCCCGCCTTGATCTCCAACGACCGGATGAGCAACTTCTCCGCGCGATCGAACTTGCCTTGGCTTCGGTAGATCAGTGATAAATTGTTGAGGCTGCTGCTGAACGCGGGGTGTAACTCACCATGCACCAGGGCTCGCCATCGGTGGGCTTTTTCACAGAGTTTGGTCGCTTCGTCCAAGTCACCGAGGGTGTGGAGAAGCATCCCATAGTTGTCGAGGGTGTTGAGGTAGTCGGGATGTTCGGTGCCGACGAGGGCGGCGCGGAGCTTGAGCGTTTGCTCGTAGAGTTGTTTGGAGCCGCGATGGTCGCCCATGCGGTGCAACAGGTACGCCAGCCCGCTCATGCTGGACGCGACATCGGGATGCAGAGGGTCAAGCAGTTCTGTGCGGTTGCGAAGGATCTGTCGGCCCAACGTGACTGCCTGTTGGAAGCGCCCCGTTCGGCTCAGTTGATTCAGTGCCTTGTTATCCTGTTCGGCTTTGTCGAGTCTCTGCTTTTCTGCGGCCGTGTGACGAAGGGATGGTCGGGAAGTCGTCGAGCAACTCAGTTGCCTAAGACGCGATGTGCCGTGTGATGCTTCGATCGCTATGGTTTCGACGGTCGAGTCCCCGTTCTTTATGTAGCCGATCAACGCACGCTGGTCGGCAATCGTCACCCTCACGAGCCCGTGTCTGTAGTCGAGTCTCAGGTCCAGGGAGTCGAAGAGACTCCGGCTCAAGTTCGGAAGCGATTTCGCAATCCGTTCGTCGGTGTCCAGGAGCTGAAACGAGTCGAGTATTCGTTGGTCTTCGCGACGGGATCGGATTTCGAGGAGGCAATCGGTGGCTCCGTCGAGTGTGAGCCTTATTTTTGTCAGTGAATCGTTTTCGTCCGATTTGATTGGCACGATTCGAAGACTGAGTAACGCCCAGGCACTCCCGTTGACCGCTCGTGAGATCGATCCGTTGGGTTCCAGCGTCAACGTACCGGATTCCCATTTCACGTCGCCCTCGACCGCGTACTCCGTTCGAGAGTCTTTGGCGAACTCATCTCGAAAGACCGTTCGGGGCGTTGGTGATTCGATCTCGTTGGATGCGGTCGCTACCTGTGCGACGCTGTCGGTTGAGAAGAGGAGACAAAACAACAACATGCCAGCGACGGAAATCTTCCTCACGACTTCGATCCTTATGGAATTCATGGCAAGCCTGCGATTCGCGCGAGATTCAGTTCGAGGGCATCACCGGAAAACTGATGGCGTAGACTCCGTAGCCATCGGTTTCCAAACGTTGGCAAAGTTTGATCAATGCCTCACTGCCGCGTTGCTTCCGTGACGGTTGCGGCGACCCACGGGTGAATTTCCTCGGATCGTTCAACTCCCACGATTCGATGTCGTGATCGACCCAGAGCCAGCGGCCCGACGTTCGCTCGGCAAAGTCGGAGACGTCGCCCAGGTTGGAGGACCAGTGTGCGAACGAATCCATCGGGCGGCCGGACCAAATGATGAGGAATGTTTGCTGACCGGCACCATCGGTGAACGGAAACACTTGGCTTGGCATTGCGGGGTATTTGATGTCCTCGATCGGATCCGTCTGAAGATGGTCCTCGCCCTCTTCGGGGTAGCACAGTTGCACCACGCCGTCTGGATTCAGCGCGACGATGAAGCAATGACTCGGGTGGTCAAACTGAACACGGAGATCGACTTCGTCTTCTTCCACGGCACCAGGACTGTCCTTGATCGAATAGCTGACACCTTCCTCGGCGCCGCGCGGATAGTGATAGTGGGTCAGAGCGACTTCTGCTTTAGCCAGCGAGACGACTTCCCGGATCATCGTGGAGGCGTCTTGCGGGGCGTCGGTTGTGGAGATCTCAGGTTCGTCTTGTCGCCCGAGTTGTGTGCCCAACGCCAACAAGATCGCACCAATCGCCGTCGCTCCGATTCCGATCCACCACGGTTTCCATCGAAACGCGGGTTCTGAAAGAGCTTCCGCGAATTCGGCGGCCGAGCGGAAGCGATCTTTCGGGTCGGCGGCGAGTGCTTTCAGGCAAGCCTCGCGCACACGCTTTGGCACGTGCGTCCCCTGGAGAGGCTTGCGGTCGAACTCACAGTGGATCGCTTTTTCGAGTCCTTCGTGTTGCTTGTCGGCTTGGTAAAGTCGTTTTCCGCTGATGAGACTGTAAAGAATCGCACCGAGCGCAAAGACGTCCGTCCGTTCGTCGGTGGGGTCCTCGACGGAGAGGCCTTCCGAAGAGTCACGCAGCCAACGTGCTTGTTCTGGCGGCATGTAGGCGATCGTTCCGCCGTAGCTGGAGTTGTTCGAGCCGGCGGCAAAAGCGTGGCGAGCACGGGCGAGTCCAAAGTCGATGACCTTTGGCGTCTCATCGGAGTCACGAAGCACGACGTTGGCTGGTTTGAGGTCGCGATGAATGATCCCCTTGCCGTGCGCGTGTTGGATTCCAAGGGCGGCTTGGCGGACAAGCGACGCCGCTTTCTCAGCCGGCATCGGTGCGCCTCCGTGCAACTCGGCGAGATTTCGGCCATCGATGTACTCCATCACCAGGCAGGGATTCCCGTTGTGCATCGTCAAGTCAAAGATCTGAGCGATGTTCGGATGCGAGAGGGAGGCGAGCGACTGAGCTTCGGCGACGAGCGCTTCACGAGCCGATTGGCGGAGTTCATCTTTGACGACTTTGATAACGACTTGTCGATTCAAACGCGTGTGATCGGCCCGGTAGACGACTCCCTGTCCATGAACCGCGATCACATTCAGGATGCGATAGTCGCCGATGGATTCAGGAACCTCCACATCGGCCCGTCGGTCCGCTCCGCTCGGTGTGAACGTCGCGGTCGGTTCCAGTTCCGGTTCCCCGAAAGCCGTCGAATCCATCGCCGAAATGGTTGGACTCAGAAAGCCTTGATTCGATTGCAGCTCCGCGTCCGATTCGAGCATCCTTCGCAACTGTTGTCGCTCTTCGTGAGGCAGACCCGCGGAGAGTTCGTCCCAGCGGGACGGATCTTGAGCCGTACCTTCATGAAACAGTCGCTCGAGTTCGTTTTGAGCCACGCGTCCTCTCCTCGATCCGGGGTCCCCTTTGAAAGACGTGGTGCGCTGAAGGCGGGGGGCATCCTTTCCCGAAAGAATATCGGAGGTTGTCTTACTTCGAGAGCCGCGCATGAAGAAATGCTCGGCCAAAACGCCAGTCACGCTTTGCCGTGTCGATCGAAACGCCACACAATTCGGCGGCTTGCTGCATCGTCAGCCCGCCAAAAAAGCGGGCTTCGATGACCCTTGCCACACGCTCGTGCTGCTCGCGTAGGGCACCGAGCGATTCTTGCAGGTCGATGAAATCCGTCCCGGCGGCCTCTTCGGAGCGGCGAATGGCGTCTTCAATGAGTTCATCACGATCGGCCATCCGCTTTTGAGCGAGCCGTTTGCGCGCGTAGTCGATCAGAACCCACTGGATGGCGCGATTCGCGGCGCTGAAAAGCTCAGCACGATTCCTGGCTGAAACCGCCGTGCCATTCTTCACCATGCGTCCGCAGGCCTCGTTCACCACAGCGGTGGTTTGTAACAGCTCGCGGTTCGCACCCCGAAGTTTCGGTCGCGCGAGTGCTTTGAGCCGCGAGTAGACCTGGCCAAACAATTCTTCGCGTGCGCCGGTGTCCCCTGATTCAATCCGGCGTAGCAGTTCGGTGATCGAGCCGATTTGAGGATCGAAGGTGTTCATCCCAGGGAGCGAATCGAGTGAGTCGGGTTTTCCGTCACACATCTTAGTGGAAACCGCGATGTACCGAGTCAACCAAGTGGTGATGTTCCCTTGCAACGGCGCGCCAATTCTGGCTCATCGGAACCTCCTTGACGCTGGAAATGCCTTTCTTGTGGCTGGTGGCGCGAGGGTTGCATCGGTGGATCGATTCGATGCCACATTCGTTTTGAGGAACACCATGAAATCCAAACTCGTCACCGCTTTGATCGTTTTGATGCCCACCGTTTGCTATGGAGTTGATCCGATTCGCGTTTCGAACTCGCCTCAGCATTTCGCGGTCGTTCATTCGCGTGGCGTGCACATCCGTGTCAGCAATTTTTCGCCCGCTTTCGCTGGCGTCGATGCGGGGTGGCCTGTGAATGCGTGGGGTGACTCGGTGCCCGTCGTCACACCGAATGCGATCTGGGAGCCCGCGT
>JBCBLJ010001167.1:0-1814 GCA_038520195.1 Planctomycetota bacterium | reverse complement strand
TGAAACCACGATGCTCAACATGCTCGAACTTCGCGAAGGCGACTTCATCAATCGCAGAATGCTCGAGGTCGGTCGCCGCCGGATTCTCAACAGCCAACTGCTCGAAACACGTCCTTCGTTGGCTCGACGATGATGTCCGGGGGATCAGCGAGCTGCGGATTTGTTTCGAGCAGTTGGCTGTTGAGAATCCGGCGGCGACCGACCTCGAGCATTCTGCGATTGATGAAGTCGCCTTCGCGAAGTTCGAGCATGTTGAGCATCGTGGTTTCACGCATCAGGTGTGGTTCGCCTTCGATGTTGACGCGGATCTGGCCGATCTTCCAGCGGTCCCCTTCCTCGATCTTGTAAACCAAGTCGACGAGATTGTCTTCGTCGAGCATCACCGTTTGCGGTTTGATGTCGGCGTAGATGAAGCCGAGTTCGCCGTAGCCGTAGACCAATTCGCCGACATCTTTTTTCATCAACGTGCCGTCAAACATGTCACCGGCTTGGAGCGTCAGCCGCGCACGGAGTGACGGGTCGGTCACAAATTGATTGCCGATGATCTGCACGCTGTTGATCTTGAATCGCTGACCTTCGTTGATCACAAACGTGACGGTCATCCACTTGCCGCTGGAGTCGTACTTGATTTGGCGTCCGGCGGTGGCCGTCAGGTAGCCGAGGTTGTGATACGCCTGTTCGAGAACTCGGACGTCGTTGTTAATCTTTTGCAGATTGACCTCGTTGAAGGCGTGGTATCCGACTCCGAAAAAAGGTCCACGGCTCTTGATGATTTTTTTGAGTCTTGCGTCACTCAGGATCGTATTACCGACGATGTTGATTTTGGTAATTCGTTCTTTTGGGCCTTCATTGATCCGGAACACAACGGCCCCCGGGTCCTCCTTCAAGCCAATCGTCGACGTGATCGCGACTTGGTTGAAGCCCTCTTCCTTGTAGTAGTCGATCAGTCGTCTGCGCGCCGATTCCACGCTGAATTCACTCAGGGGGTCACCGACTTCGAGCCCCGAACGACCTTTCAAGGGCCGCCGATTGATGGCACGAGCGCTGTGGTAGTACACGGCGGTGATCAAGGGACGTTCGGACACCTCGAAGGTCACCTCGACACCTGCGGCGGTGTCCTTTGTCCTGAACGTCACGCGTTCAAAAGAACGCATTTCATTGAGCCGATGGACATCGCTGAGCACGATGTCTCGACTGAAGAAGCGTCCCTTCTTGGTTTGCAAGCTCTGCAGGATTGCGTGTTCGCTGAGGGTGCGATTTCCGATCACGCGGACGCGTGCAACCACCTGGTCGCCTTTTTCACGCGCGATCGGGAGAGCCCCCTGGCTGTGGTAGTGGTCGGTGAACTTGGGCCGCTCGGGCGCTCCCGATGGGCCTCCCCCGCCTCCCGGGCCGCCGCCGCCAAATCCGCCACCACCGCCAAAACCGCCCAACTGTGCTTGCGCGGGCGAAGCGACCAACAACAGCACGAGCAAACCGATGGCCCGACGCTGCGAAGGAGCGAGCGAATACGTCTTCTGTGTCGACCGAATCATCGGCCGCTTGACGCTGGAGCTGATGGAGAACCGCTGTCTCATAGGAATTGACAAACCATTCTTCGAAGACCGTCGCGAATTCCGTTTCGCGCTCCGACCGCATTGACATTTTGCGGCGGTGATCCGGGTGGTACCAACGTATTGATGTTCACATCAAGGCGGATTCAACTCGGCGAAACACGTTGTAGACGTGTTGATGCGGTTGCACCCTGGCGCGGGTTCAATGCCGCGGAAAGCTGTGAAACGGCGCGTGAAACCAGTCTCACGTCAGATTGCGAG
>JBCBLJ010000838.1:0-3654 GCA_038520195.1 Planctomycetota bacterium | reverse complement strand
GTGTTTCAATCCGCGCGCCCGCGTGGGGCGCGATGCGACCCTGGCATCAACATCAACGGCCATTCTTGGTTTCAATCCGCGCGCCCGCGTGGGGCGCGATCGATGGCGTCCCCTCTGAGCCCCGCAGATTTGGAGTTTCAATCCGCGCGCCCGCGTGGGGCGCGATGGGGGCCAACGCACGGAAAGCAACGCTGGCCCAGTTGGTTTCAATCCGCGCGCCCGCGTGGGGCGCGATAGGCGCCCAGGTCTACTGCGCGGCGACGAAAGAAGTTTCAATCCGCGCGCCCGCGTGGGGCGCGATGGCGTCGACGTAAATCGTGCTGCCACATACAGTTTAACAGCGCGTATCGCGAACCATTGGGTTTTGGCGATGAGAGCCGCTCAAACCCAATATTCGATTTTGCGAAGTCCTTGTGAAACAGGGGGTTGCGCTCTTCGCGAACCTGCCGGTGTGGCAACCACCACTTGAGGTTCGCGTTACGCAAAGAGTGGTCCGTCGATATCATAGCCAGACTCTGTGCCGTGGTGCTCTACTCGCCGCTTCCAATCGTTTCCCAGCATGTAGAAACGCAGACTGTCTTCGGACATGGAGGCTTCCTCTAGCAAGCGTTTCCTGCACTCAGCCCACTGCGCTGCGTCGACGCTCAATTCGAAGACCGAGTTTTGCACACGCTGTCCATAGTCCAGACAGGTCTTCGCGACGCGGCGAAGACGCCGTCGTCCCTCCCGCGTTTTTGTGCTCACATCGTACGTCACCAGCACGTACATGAAGTTACCTCCACAGAAAGACGGGATACTCGTCCAGGTCGCCGCGCAGATGCCGCGCGAGCAAACGCGCTTGCAAATGGATCAACAAACCGACGCTGGTCTTCTCACGAAGAAATGGATGCTCAATGACATCCTGCTTTCGTTTTTGATAAGCCACCAACACGGTCTTTCGCGTTTTGTCATCCATTCGGACCGCGCCGGATTCGGTCATCTCAAACCCTTTCGATCGTACCTGCTTTCGATTGACGAGCGAGAGCGCGAGGCGGTCACAAAGAAAGGCTCGAAACTCTTCCATTAAATCCAACGCCAATCCCGGTCGCCCCGGTCGATCGCGGTGCAAGAAGCCAACGGATGCATCGAGACCGGTCGCTTCACATGCCGATCGGGCGTCATGTGCGAGCATCGAATAGAGGAATGAGAGCAGGGCATTCATGGGGTCCAGCGGCGGGCGCCGAGATCGATCCGTCAAGCGAAAAGCGCTCTCGGGTTCGTTGATCGCCTGTGAAAACACCGAGTAATATCGCGCCGCTGCTTCGCCTTCGTAGCCGCGAAGCTGATCGAGGCTTTCAACGCTCCAAACGGACTCGATCGCCGGCATCATCCGCTTCGCTTCCTCGCGAAGCAGTTCTCGCCCGGTTGATTGAGAGGTGTCTCGCGCTGCACGCAAGAGAACGTTTCGGCTGTTTGAGATTTTTCCCAGGATCATATTGCGTGCGATCATGGTGGATCGGCTTTCGTTGTCGGCTGCCCGGTACTGTTCACGGCGAAGCAACACGTTGCCAGGACTGAATCCGACCACGGCGGCTAAGAATCGCCCGTGTGGAGTGAGCAACGAAAGCGTGACGTTGTCTTGTGCGCAGGCGGCAGCTAGCTGAGAGCTGAAACCGATTCTTCCGAAGCAAACGATTCCGTCGAGATTGTGGAGCGGCACCCGGAGCAGCGTTTCTTTCTTGTGTCGAACACGAACGGCCTGTCCGTCTTTCGACAGGTACGAGCCTTCGGTGGTCACAAACAGTGTGTTGAGATGACGCTTCATGTGACGCTGGTCAAGGGATCGTGGAAGTGTGTTCGTGAGTAGAAAGAGGGGCAAAACGCCGAGACGCGGAGAACGCAGAGGAGCGCGCTGCACGCCGTTTCCTCATCAATCCATTTCGATCCCGTCGGATTCGAGCAGCACGTCGGTTTGGGGTTCAGCGTTCTTCATCACGGCGTTCAACTGCCGTGTCAAAAATCGGGAAACGTTGCGGGAGGCTTCGGTTGCCGCCGGCAGACAGAGGTGGAGCAGCGAACAGGAGCCGCATTTCGCTTCATGGACGGCGGGCGGTGTACGTTGCTGTTCGATCATTGCACGCGTCTGCGCGACAACATCCAGCGTGCGAGTACGGAGCGAATTGTCGAAGGCGACGGGCGTTCGTCGTTTTCGTTTTCCATAGAAGAGCGCGCCTTCGGCCACCTCGGTGCCGCACATTTCTTCGAGGCAGAAGGCTTGGGCGCAAAGTTGCACACGATCGGATTCATCTTTCTTGGGTCGCCCGCGTTTGTATTCCACGGGGGTGATCGATGAGGGCGAGTGGGTGAACTCGACGACATCGGCTTTACCGATCAAGCCATGTTGGAGTGATCGGAGCGGCAGCGCGCGGACGACGTGGACGTTGTCGCGCGACTCGTGTTTGGGCGTATCGGCTTTTTGGTGGAGGTGTTGACCTTCGACGGTGAATTGGTTTTCTGCCCAGAGCTGTTCAACATGGATGAGTGCACATTGGCGGGGGCAGAAGACGAAGTGTTGGAGGGCGGAGATCGGCAGCAGTTGATCTTCGCTGTACATGGTGGTGGTTCATGGGTTGCGGAAGCGGATGTTGCCCGGGTTGACGTCGGCGATGAAGATCTTCATCAAGCGGAATTCGGCGAGGATTTCTTCGACGGCGGGCCAATCGTCTTCGAACGCTTCGCGCTTCTCGTCTTCCCAATCGGCCCAAGTTTGCGCGGAGTAGTCCGGCGGACGATCCAAGTAGGCCCCACCAAAATCGAGGCAGAATGGAGGACTCACAATCGTCATTTCGAGTGCGAGGAACTCATCGTCGTGATGGAGGAGGATGGGGACGCGATGACCACACACCTCCTGAACGTCAAGCTCGAGTAGCCGCAGATACGTGTCGCGTTCTCGTTGATAGGCAGCCTTGCGGTCGTGGAATTTGACGGCAACGCGTCGGGGATGACGTAGACTTTCGAGTACGAACACTGTACCCTGCGTACCCGTACCGAGGCGGACCTCTACTTCCCTGTTGTACGAAGTACAGTAGAGTTGGAGGCGGTCATAGGATTCGGATTCTCCTCCCACGTGGTAGCTCCCGAGATACTTGTTGCACGAGGTACGCGTCCCACGCGGACGCGCGGATCGAGACTCAAACATCGCGCCCCACGCGGGCGCGCGGACCGATGATCAAACTGCCGTCTCATTCAGCAAGCGTTGAATTGTTTCTCAACATCGCGGGTCAGCGTTACGAGCTTGGACACCTCGGCCCCGACTTTGCTCTTCTAGGCAAGGAACAGCTCCTTCCCAGAGCAGAAGCCGAAATCGAAACGATCATTGATCACAAAGTGACCCGTTGGCCGATTCGAATCACGAGTGAGCTCACCGGTGACTCGAAGCGGTTTTCGTTTGAGGCCGTTTAAAACACTTGTTGAACGCTGATTCCTGATTCCAGCGATTCGTCGTTGATGCTGATCTGGTAATCATCGAAGGAGCGGCCGACGCAGCTGAGTGGAAGCCGGCGCGCTCCTTCGATGATTACCAGATCAGCATCAACGACGAATCTCTGGAATCAGGAATCAGCGTTCAACAAGTGTTTTAAACGGCCTCAAACGAAAACCGCTTCGAGTCACCGG
>JBCBLJ010000813.1:0-3809 GCA_038520195.1 Planctomycetota bacterium | reverse complement strand
TGATCTCGCTCATCTTCGGAGCCGCGATTTGCGAGATGTCCGTCGGTGCTGTCGTGATCGGTGATGAAGACACGGTGTGGGCGGACAACGTTGCCCACCTGCTCGAATCACTCCGCACCGATGACGGTGGATTTGCAAAAAGTCCCGAGGGACGCGCTGGGAGTACCTATCAAACGTTTCTTTCGGTACTGTGTCTTGAGTTGATGGGGCGCCGACCGACCGCAAGCGATTCGGTGATCGACTTCATCGGTTCGCAGGCACACTCCGAAGGTGGCTACCTGGAAATCCGTGCCGCAAAACGTGCCGGCGTGAACCCGACGGCAGCCGCCATTGGCACGCTCAAGACACTCGATGCCCTCGACCAGGTCAGCCAGAGTCAGACCATCGATTTCTTGGCCGCCATGCAATCCGACGAAGGCGGACTTTCGGCGAACACAAGAATTCCATTCGCGGATCTGCTGAGCAGTTGCACCGGAATGATCACGCTCGTCGATCTTCGCGCTACCGACGCGATCGATGTGGGACGCATTCGAAGCTATGCCGAATCGATGCAAGCCGCTGAAGGTGGATTCACGGGGTTTGTTCTCGATGAAGTCGCCGATGTCGAGTACACCTTCTATGGGCTCGCTACCTTGGCGCTCACCTCTTAGCGCGGCTTGATTCACGAACTCACCTGATCCAGAATCGTTGGCACGCAAGGTCCGGTTCGACCTTGATCTGCAGTAGCGATTCGCCCTCGATCCACAAACGTTCTTGTATCGTTCATGTCGAAACTCTCCGTCAGTCACGTCGCAAAGTCGTTTCCGACCGCCGACGAACCGCTCGCTGTCCTGCGCGATGTCTCACTGGAGCTCGCCGGCGGTGACTCGCTTGCGATCATCGGACCAAGCGGGAGCGGGAAAAGCACGCTATTGCAGATTCTCGCAACGCTCGACCGTCCCGACAGCGGTTCGGTCACCGTCGACGGAGACGATCCTTTTCAGCTCTCCGAGAAAGAACTCGCGTCATGGCGCAACCATCGAATCGGTTTCATTTTCCAGGACCACCACCTGCTGCCTCAGCTTTCGGTCCTTGAGAACGTGCTTGTCCCAACCCTTGCGAGCGGTCGCCCTTCGACGGAGCAGGTCGATCGAGCCACACAGCTTCTGAGCGACGTCGGGCTGAGCGAGCGCACCAGTCACATTCCGGCAGCACTTTCCGGGGGCGAACGAGAGAGAGTCGCGATCGCTCGCGCGCTTCTCATGCGACCGTCACTGATTCTTGCGGACGAACCAACAGGCAATCTCGATCGAGTTACCGCCGAAGCTGTGACCGCGTTGCTGCTCAAGCTGCAAGCAGAAAACGACGCCGTGCTAATCTGCGTGACGCATAGCAGCAAGCTCGCCGAGGCGATGGGAGGCCGTCGAGAATTGCTCGACGGCCAACTCGTTGAGGCGTGAGGGAGCGGAAGCTCACTTCGGGTGAGAAGATGAAAAGCCGAGCAGAGCTAGTGGCCTTCGAGACCACTACATGCCCAAACAGTAATCAACGCCTTCGCGACACTCACTCCAGTCAGTGTCAATAAGCGCAGATTAGTGTTCTAACAATCGGCACGCGACGAGAACGCGAACTACTTCAGTTCGACGCTTCCGCCGGCCTCTTCGATCTCGGCTTTGACCTTGTCGGCTTCTTCCTTCGAGACGGCTTCTTTCAAAGTCGCCGGAACGCCTTCGACCATCTTCTTGGCTTCCATCAGCGAAGCGCCGGTGAGGTTCTTGACGACCTTCACGACGTTCAGCTTCTTGTCGCCAAAGCCGGTGAGGACAACATCGAATTCGGTCTGCTCGACAGCAGCAGCTTCGCCGCCACCATCTCCACCTCCGGGAGCTACAACAACGCCACCGCCGGCTGCAGGCTCGATGCCGTGCGCTTCCTTCAGGTAGTCGCTCAGCTCTTTGGCTTGCTTGAGGGTCATTTCGGCGATTTTATCGCCCAGTTCTTTTGCTTCGGCGCTGAACTCAGCGACTGCGGCATCATCAGACATGACAGGGTTCCTCGAAAAAACAAAATGGTCGGTTGTATGGAAGTTGAATGGGGTGGCTGGGCGACTGAATTACTCGTCGTCGCCTTCGCCGATTTGCTTGATCTGGCTGTTGAGCATCTTTCCGGGGCCAAGCAACGCCGCAGAGAGCTGTGAACCAGGACCAAGAATCTGGCCGACGAGCATCGAAATCTGCTCCTCGCGACTGGGCCACTTACTAACCGCTTTGACGCCTTCGGCATCCAGACGGTCACCATCCATGACGCCGCCGCTGGCGACGAATTTCTCAAACTTGTCGTCGTCCTTATCGAGCCGCACGACTTCTTTGACGAGCGAGACAAAGTCTTCGCCGCCGTAGCAAATCGCGATCGACCCGCTCGCCCCTTCGAATGCCGGTGCGAGTGAGGTGCCTTCGGTGGCACGACGCGCCAACGAGTTCTTGACGACAAACATCGAAATGTTCTTCTCCGCAAGCTCACCGCGAAGTTCGTTGGTCGTGTTCGCGTCCATCCCCACGCAGCTGACCAAGACGGCGTCTTGAACACCATCGAGCCGCCGCTTGATATCGCGGGCCACGAGTTCTTTGACGTACTTACTCATAGGAAAGGTTCACTGTGAGAACGGATTTAGCAGGTCACGCGAACGCTGGGGCTCATCGTCCCGCAGATCGCGACGCCCTTGACGTAAGTGCCCTTCACCGTTTGCGGTTTGAGGCTGTCGATGTGTTTGATAAAGGCATTGATGTTGTCGACGAGTTTGGCACTCTCGAAGCTCATCTTTCCCACCATCGCGTGGACGTTACCGCCTTTGTCGTTTCGGAATTCGACCTTACCGGCCTTGTACTCTCCGACGACCTTGGCGACGTCCGGAGTGACGGTTCCGGCTCGAGGGCTGGGCATCAAGCCACGAGGGCCGAGCACGCGACCAAGTGGTCCGACGAGTCCCATCATGTCCGGCGACGCAATGCAAACGTCAAAGTCGGTCCAGCCATCCTTGATCTTCTTAGCCAAGTCATCCTGGCCGACCTCATCGGCACCGGCCTCTTCGGCGGCCTTCGCGGCATCGCCCTTGGCGAAAACGACGACCCGCTGTTGCTTACCAATCCCGTGAGGCAAAACCAATGAGCCGCGGATGATCTGGTCGGCCTGGTTGGGGTCGACGCCCAACCGCATGTGAATCTCGACCGTCTGATCGAACTTGGTCGAATCGTACTTCTTCAGTACGTCGACGGCCTCTCCGAGCGGGAGAGTGTTGGACGGTTGCTTTTCGAGCGCGGATCGATACCGCTTGGATCGCTTACCCATATGGTCACGACTCGTTGTCGGGTGGTGTTAGCAAAGTCACCAGTCCCAAGGCCGACGCCTCGGCGGCAAATTCTCCCACTGGCTGAAATCAGTCCGATCCCAGCGAGCGGAGAATATTCAAAAGCTGCCGCCATTCGTCAACGCCAAATCTCAAGAAATCCGCTCTAGCAACGCATGTCTTTCCCACTCCGGTCCCCACGGCGCTTTGTCACCCAAGAAACTCCCGGCTGGTCGTCCCGAAAGTCACCCTGCCACCTCCCTCGCCAGCCGAGCGAACGGTGTTTCCCTCGCTCCCGCAAATGCTTCCAACCCGGAATGCTCTGTCCCCCGCTTTGGTTCCGGCTTCTGTCCCCGGCTTTGGTCCGGGTTCCTTCGTGAATTTCGTGCTCTTCGTGGTGCAGATCCGCCGTCGTGCGGAGCAAAGCCCAGGCACTGTCCCCGGCGATGTGCTCTGTCCCCGGCGATGTGCTCTGTCCCCGGCGATG
>JBCBLJ010000033.1:0-22555 GCA_038520195.1 Planctomycetota bacterium | reverse complement strand
CTCTGATTCCAGCGACGATTGCAACCGATCAGACGCCGCCAGCAATTCTGCGTTTGCCGTTAGCTCCAGTGAGCCAGAAACCATTTTGGCAATATCTGACGCAGCTTGTCGAACATCGACAGGCGAGTTCATGACGCCCGAGACATACTTGCTAAGTCCATGAGCCTTCTCTTCTAACCACGGAACCAATAAACGACTCGTTGCGATTGCTCTTTCGTGCCAATCAACTTCTGGCGGACCGTAAGCGATGAGTTCAGCTGAAGCTTCATCAATCTGGCGGTGAATGTGATCCATCACGGCAGTCAAGATGCATCACTCCACCATGAAAAGAAATCTGCGGGTGACACACCTATCGCGATCGCGAGCCGGCAAACGTTCTCGATACTTAGGTTCCGCTCGCCTCGTTCGACGCTTCCGACGTAGCTACGATCGAGTTCGGCGGCATCCGCCAGCTCCTCTTGTGTAAAGCCCGCCGATTTCCGAAGTTCGCGGACCTGATTGCCAAATAGCTGCTTTACTTCTTCGATGTTCATGGGGTACGATAATGACCCTTGCGGACAATTAGTCCACGGACTCTGCGACCCATTTCAAGGATGCCCTGTGCCAATCAAATCCGACCTAAACGACGCAAAGTCCTTCTGTGAGTTCTTCGCCGGTATCGGTTTAGTGCGAGAAGGATTGGAGCCTTCAGGATGGCGATGCGTTTATGCGAATGACAATGACCCTAAGAAGCAGGAACAGTACGAAGCTCGCTTTGGGGCCGATCATTTTCATTTAGGCAACGTCTTTGAAACTGAGTCTGTTGTCGAGAGGACTCCGCCCTCCGTCACCCTCGCAACCGCGTCATTTCCATGTGTCGACCTTTCGCTGGCTGGGCATTGGCGTGGGATCGAAGGAAGTCATTCGTCTGCCGTATTCGGATTCTTGGATTGCTTGGAAGGTGTTGGTCATCCTCCGCTCTTGCTGCTTGAGAATGTGGTTGGGCTGTTGTCTTCAAAAGGCGGTAAAGACTTCGCTCGACTTTCCCAGCTTCTGGCTGAAGCTGGGTACTGGTTAGATGCGTTTAAGCTTGACGCTCGCTATTTTGTTCCGCAAAGCCGACCCCGCGTTTTCATTGTTGGAGTGCATCAATCAGCGATCTCAGCTTGCAAGTGCCCGACTTCTGACGCTGAGTTTTCACTTGGTGAAAGTGGCTGGGAAGCTGCGATGCGTTCTTGTCCCGAGCTTCGACCGAAACGACTCGTGGAGCTGATGATCGACACGAGATTGGCGACCGGCTGGTTTTGTTCCGAACTTAGCAAACCAGCAACAGTTCGCGATGAGCTGTCTAGTTTCATAGATCTGGACGAAAGTCAGGAGTGGTGGGACGAAGATCAAGTCAACAAGCACTATGAAATGATGAGCGACATTCATCGGGCTGAAGTGGACCGAATGGTTGATAGTGGGGGTATCCACGTGGGGACGATCTATCGACGAAAACGGCACGGCAAAACTAGGGCGGAAACTCGTTTCGATGGCGTGGCGGGTTGTCTGCGAACGCCAAAAGGCGGAAGTGCTCGCCAGATTGTGATTGTGGTGTCGCAAGGAGAGATTCGGTTGCGGTGGATGAGTCCCCGAGAATACGCTCGATTGCAAGGAGCAAGTGATTATCCGCTTGTCGGACGAACCAACCAGCAACTCTTCGGATTTGGTGACGCAGTTTGCGTGCCCGCTATTAGATGGATCGACGAGCAAATACTGACTCCATTGGCGTCTCAGCTTCATGCAGTGTTAGCATGAAGTGAGTAGAGTGCAGTCTCTAGCGTACAACGATCAAGAGCTATGCTAGTTACTAGCTGCATTCGGCTATTGCGTGATTGGCCTTTCTTTCTCGTTCGACGTTTAGCTGCTCGTTTTGACCTTTGGGTTTCCTAGTCATACGTTGGTTGCTTTCCGGGTGTCGCAGTTTGTGTAACGCACGAAAGACCATGAAAAGCCACGGAAATAGGAACGCTACGCCGCCCGCGGCGAAACCGAGCCATTTGGCGAGGAGCCACCATGCGAAGCGGGTGCTGGCGTCGTCGATGCGGTGGGCCGGGTTCCCAGCGGCGAGGATTACTCCATGGGTTCAAGTCGTCGGAGAGGTCTGCGAGGGAGGACACAGCGGTAACCTGTCACGGCCATTCTGAGAGAACGGTGGTCAGTAAGTCTCTCAGGTTTGATGCTTCTGATCCTCGACACTCTGTATGCGTGACACTCTGAAGCATAAGACTGAACATTCGTTTCGTCGCGAGTCGCAACATCATAAGTGCCACTTGGGCACGAACCACTGAAACGTCTAAGTCGCGGACAAAATAAATGCGTGAACTTGATTTTCCTTGAGGGTCCCGAAAGGATTTGCGTGAGGAAGTGAGTAAACAGCCGTCATCTGAATCGTTCGGTCGTGACCCCTGTTCATGGATCGTGCCCGGCGCGACCCAAAGCGACTCGCCCAAAAAGCAAACCGAGGAAAACGAGAGTGACAAACGATCGGCAACAAGAAGCCAAACGCATCCGTGAATCTTCAAGTCAACTTGCATTCGAACGACCGCACCCGATTCACCAAAGCAATGGTGATGAGGAGCGTCTCGCGAATCTCAACTTTGCGATGAGTTTCACCAAGGGCCTCCAACATAGCTCAGGCACTGGACTGATCGAAAATGCGGGCGACTTCAAAGCGTTTCGTGCCGCGATCGACAAGGGATTTGTGGATGACTTCACCACCTCCGTTCCCTCCGCGCCCCGAAAGCAACGTGCATGGGAAGCCCCCACGGCGGGCCTCGTCTACGACCTACAAGGTCCAGATTCACAAGCCGTAACCATGGCGCCGGCCCCCGCACTGGGCTCGAAAGAACTGGCATATGAAATGGCCGAAGTTTACGAACTCGCATTGCTGCGAGAGGTGCCGCTTTCAGAATTCAATCATGCCTCCGGCAACCCGGAGCTTGCAAGCTCCACCAGTCGACTAAATGAAGTTGACTACGATGTCACGGGCACGGAGGGTCGCTCGCGGAAGAATGAAACCGGCAACGTGACCGCTCAAACAGCCTTTCGAGGCTCGTCGCCGGGTGTCGAGGTCGGACCCTATCTTTCGCAGTTGATGCTGCTGGGCAACGTTGGCGTTGCTACCGACCGTGATGTGCTTGACGGGCTTGTTTCCTACGGCCCACATGAAATCTCCCAGAAGGTTCCAGTCGCGCTGCCGAACGTGGACTTTATGACGGAGTGGAGTGACTGGCTCGATGTGCAGAATGGCGTCGACACTCAAGGTGGACAACAAACCCAGCTCTTTGGACCGCCTCCGGTCGATCGCCGCTTCATCACAACACCGCGCGACCTTGCGACCTATGTGCATTACGATGCACTCTACCAGGCGTACCTCAATGCGTGCCTGATTCTTCTTGGGATGGGCACCCCGACGGACCCAGGCTTCGACAACCTCTCCGGCAGGGGATCGCTCTTTCTGAACAGCCTTAGTCCCGAGAGCGCGGCACTCACCCGAAATTGGGAAACCCATGAGCGGGAAGCGGGCGGCTTCGCCCTCTGGGGCGGTCCCCATGTCTTAACGTTGGTAACAGAGGTGGCGACGCGTGCGCTCAAGGCCGTTCGCTACCAGAAATTCAATGTTCATTGCCGGCTGCGCCCCGAGGCGCTCGCGGGGCGAATCGAAAAAGCCGCACAGATAGAATCCGATTATCCGGTCATCGGTCGTGGCTTTCTGGACCTCGAGAACGAGATCCAGCCGACGGTCGACGCGATCAAGGCGCACAACGCCTCGGACACCAAACTCTTGCCGATGGCATTCCAAGAAGGCTCGCCGATGCACCCCGCATACGGTGCCGGGCATGCAACGGTCGCCGGCGCCTGCGTGACCATGCTCAAGGCCTTCTTCGACACCAGCGCCGTGCTCGTCAAACGCGGAAGCGCGATTACGTTTGCCACCTACCAACCCGGCGACATCGCAGTTGCCTACGTTCCGGACGCGACGGGCAACACCCTCAGCGATGTCAGTGACGGGACCTACCTCACTTTAGAAGCGGAACTCAACAAACTCGCCGCAAATATCTCGATCGGTCGAAACATGGCGGGCGTCCACTATTACTCGGACTACTTCGACAGTGTGCGGATGGGTGAGGCCATTGCGATCGGAATGCTCGAAGAGCAAGCACTCTGCTATCCCACCGACAAATTCGTCCTCTCGGTCCCGACCTTCGACGGCGAAGTCCGTCGGATCGGACGTCGCTAGGCACGATGGAAACGGTCGTACGGCCGTTGCTCGTCAATTTTCTGCCCCGAGTGAAGCGTTCGTTTAGAACCCAAGTTCGCCGAGGGAAAGTTCATCCGCGAGAGAACCGTCTCGCTGATACTGCTCCATTCGACTCCGATCCCTTTCTCGTTCGTTTTCGACAAAGGCGCGGAGCAGCCTCCCTCGACGATCGCTTTCAAACCTCGGCGCAAGTTGACTGTGAATTTGAACCAGTTCGCCAAGCGCCGCACCGACGGCTTTTGAATCCGTTTCAAGATTCGCTAGCAGCAACTTCGCATTGAGAAGAGTCCTTTGTGCGAAGTAGATGTCGAATGCATCCGCGAAGCCCTGCTGGTGTAGATGTCGAATCTTTTTCAACTCGTCGTCAGAGTGTTCGACGGCTTTCGTGACCTTCGAAACGACACTGGGTTTAACGACACTGGGTTTGTCGTCCTGCCAGCGGGCGAGGCAATACTCCGCGATGATCGCGCGATGGCGGGCCCGGTTGACTTCCATCGCCGACGCCGCGCCGTCAGTCTGTAAATCCGCCAACAACTTCAGCTCTTCATTGCAAAGCTGCACCACCTGCCTTAACTCCGGCAGTGCGTCGGAATTTCTCGCCTGCGCGCGACGGTAACGGGCGCCAGCCAAGCGTCTTATCGCAATGGTCAACTCACGCCGGGAACCGAACCCTCGCTGATTGAGTTTGACCTGACGTCCTAGTTGACGGTTCCGCACTGAGATCAACACGTCGCACTGCCGCAAGATCTCTTCATCGTTGTTGTTGACAACCGCAAGATCGTGCCGCGCCTTCGCTAAGTCCGCGTGGATTGAATCCACTTCGCCCGGCGAACCCGACTGACGATCCAAACGTTCGGTCGCGGACTTGAGTTCGGACTCGAGATACCGGATCAACGCAGCAATCTTCCTTGCGCGTCGGAGATCGATCTCCTCGGCGAAACCGGCAGACGCGGAACTCGCGACAAAGACAAAAGCAACCACGGAGCGCAAAACAACTGTCATGAGGCCTAATGTGAATTCCGGGGTTAACCCAAACTCCTCCTCGTAGCCACAGCATCTCCTACCAAATCGACGGCACAACGCCCGACGGATCAATCGCATCGTGGGCATTTTTGCGATCGTCGGCAAGCTCATACCTTCCCATCGGTGCCAAATAACTCATTCAGTCGCGAGACCAAGCACAGGATCGCATTGCCATGGGCAATCAGCGTAGCGACTCTGCTCGCTGGGTCTTTGTGATCTGCCGATCCAATTTTGCGACGAAGTCCTCAGGATCCTTTTCGATTTTCTCGATGCACGGAGGACAACAAACAAAGATCTTCCTCCCGTTTACGATGGCAAATGACATGGTCTCGTCGACGGGCTTCTCCATGACCGGACAGGTTCCCTGAGCCTTGGCAAGGTTGCGTTGAATCGTTTTCCAGTGCTCTGCACTCAGCTTTCCCCCGGTGCATTCCTGGCAGCAAAGGAACGCATGTTCGTGCTTGCCGACTTTGACTTTGACGGGGTCACCCTTCGAACCGAGAGGCTCCCCTGACACGGGGCAGATTTTTTGAGCGATCGCGTGCAGCCGATCGCTTCGTGTGCGTCGCTCTTCCTCGACAAAGCGTTTGTAGGCGGATCGGACCTTCCGCAAAGCGGTCGCTGGTTCCGACTCGATCTTTTCGATGCAGGGTGGACAACAGACAAAGACCTTTTGCCCTTCGACAACGGTTGACTCCATTTTTGCGTCAACCGGTTTTCCCATGATCGGGCAAGTCGCCTGAGCTGTTGCGAGTCGCACCTGAATCTTTGCCCAGTGCTCTGGATCGATCTTGTTGCCTTGGCAAGCCTTGCAACAGAGGAATGCGACTTGGGAACCAGCACGAACCTTGACGGGATTTCCCATCGAGCCGAGCTCCTCTCCCGACACCGGACAGATCGCTTGCACGGCGATCTTGAGTCGATCCTCGTCACTGAACTGCGTGTCCTGAGCGTTAGCAGAGTGTTCCAACCCGACCGCGCAGACAAGGATGACGACGACGTTCAAAATCAGTTTCATCTTCAATTCGATTCACCAGTAGAAAAACGCGAGTCATCGATCCCGCCTTGCATCTTCATTTCCAAAAAGCCGCAATAGACGACGGGGACAACAAACAAAGTGATCAGCTCAACCACCATTCCGCCGAAGACGGGTATCGCCATGGCGCGAGCGACATCCGCGCCGCGGCCGGTCGCCACCAACACGGGCAGAAGGGCAATGATCGTCGTGAACGTTGTCATGAGGCAAGGCCGAATTCGACGAAGCCCCGCATGGACGACGGCATCACGAATATCCGAAATCGTCCGAAGCGAGCGACGCTCAAGCGTCTGGGCGAGGTAGGTGGCGATCACCACACCATCGTCAATCGCAATGCCAAACAAGGCAATAAAGCCAATCCAAACAGCCGTATTGAGCTGCACATCCGCCATCGCAAGTGCGATCATGCCGCCGCCGAACGCGACCGGAATCCCCGAGAAAACGATCAACGTGAGTGAGACGCGGCGGAACTGAAGATAAATCAAGAAGAGATTCAGCAAGAGTACCGACGGAATGATAAACATCAATCTTCGGTTTGCTTCGCGTTGGTTTTGAAACGACCCGACGGGCTCCAGTTCGAAGTTGCCCGTCGGAAACTCCAAGTCGCCCCGCTGGCGAGCGTTGGTCAGCGAATCCATTACGCGATCGACAGTTTCGAGCGGCTCCATCTCTTGCTTGGGAGCGAACGCCACATGGGCGACCAGGCGTGCATCTTCGCTTTGAACCACTGACGGGCCCCAGGTGGTTTTGACGGTCGCGAGTCTGCCCAACGGCACGACCTCTTTGGTGTTGGTGACAACCGGAAGCTTGGAAAGCTCGTCGATCTGGTCACGAAAACTGCGTTGATAGCGAACTTGGACGGTATACCGCTCTCGTCCTTCATAGGTCGTCGTTGCGACTCGTCCGCCCAAAGCCGCTTCAATCATTTCGTTGACGTCACGGACGGTCATTCCGTGTCGAGAAGACTCGACTCGATCGACTTCGAATTCAATGTAGGGTTTGCCCAGCACGATGTCGGGGCTCACCGTCGCGGCTTGCACCATCGGGTGTTGCTTGACGCGTTCCGCAACCGCGCGGGCGGCGTCCGAAAGACCTTCCAGCGTCTCGCCATAGATTCGCACCGCCATTGATGCCTTGATCCCGCTCTGCAGCATCACGACGCGGCCCTCGATCGGTTGCAACTTGTCAGCAACCGTGACGCCCGGCAACGTCGCAAGCGAATTGATCTCCTCCCAGATCTTCTCGCGTGTCATGCCGGCACGCCATTGATCTCGTGGTTTGAGCGTGATGTAGGTCTCGATCATCGAAGCCGGCGCTGGATCGAGGGCCGAGTCGACGCGTCCAATCTTTCCCAACACCTCCGCAACTTCTGGGATCCTACGGATCATTGCGTCCTGCGTTTGCAACGTCTCCATCGCTTGCGAGAGGCTGGCCGCCGGATAGAGCGACGGCATGTAGAACCAGCTGCCTTCATCGAGAGCGATCCAATCGTCGGACGCGAGTCCCGTAAAGGTATGTTTGAAATCGACATAGCTTTGAGAGCCATTGAAATCCGCGCCAAGCGAATCGCGAACGAAACGATCGACAGGGCTCAACAGTCGCGGCATTCCGAGCCACGCGCCCATGCCGAAGAAAAAGATCAAACACGGAATGATGAGAAAGGTGCGTTTGAATCGAAGCAGCAACCGCAGTATCGGTTCGTAACACGAATGAACAAACCGCGCGAGGGCATTCTCTTCCACAGGGCGAAGACGTTCGCGAAGGAAACAGAAGATCGTCAAGGTCGCCGTCGAGCTGATGGCCATCGAGACATGGGTTGCTGAAATCCAATCCGCACGGCCGTCACCAATCGCGCGTAGCCAAGTCGCAACCGACACCATTTCGGCTCGCAAGAAAACGAAGCAGAGCCCGGCGACCCCAGTGCCGAAACACGCTGAAATCACGGCGGAAGGCCATCTTTTTGCGGCGGGGTTTTTGAGCAGGAACCTAGCGAGTGGTGGAACCAACAACACCGCCACGATCAAACTGGCGATCAAGGAAAACGTCTTGGTCCAAGCGAGCGGTGCGAACAGTCGGTAGTCGCGACCGGTTAAGAAAAAGACCGGCAGGAAACTCAGCACCGTTGTCGCAACAGCCGTCATCACAGCCGGCGCAACCTCCCTCGTCATACGGGTCACCGTCGAGAGGCGTGCCTCCTCACCGCCTTTGGCACCATCACGCTCCCATTCGGCGAGGCCGCGGAAAATGTTTTCGGAAATGATGATGCCCATGTCCACCATCGTGCCGATCGCGATCGCGATGCCCGCCAACGACATGATATTGGCGTCGATCGCGAACGAGTCCATTGCGATGAAAGCCATCAGAACCGCAGTCGGCAAGATGGCCGCAACGACCAGACTCGCACGCAAACTCCACAGGAAAAGAACAATGACCAAGATCGTGATGAAAATCGCTTGGACCAGTGTTGTCGACAACGTCGACACGGTTTCGTCAACCAGTTCGGTGCGATCGTATACTCCGCGAATCTTGATCCCTCGCAATTCTGGCTCGAGCGTCGCGATACGCTCTTTCACGCGCTGGATCACCTGACGAGGATTCTCGCCGTACTGCATCACGACGACACCGCCGACCGCTTCACTCCCGTTCCAATCGAGAGCTCCCCGACGAAACGCGGGACCGACACTCACGGAGGCCAAGTCACGGATCGTGATGGGCAGATTGTCTCGTGTTTGGACGACCGTCTGCTCGATCTGCGTGATTGTTTCGGACTGAGTTTTCCCGGCACCAATCAGCCCAACGCCTCGCACCAAGTACTCCATGCCGCTCGATTCGAGCGTCTTCGCGCCGACGTCGACATTCGAATCCCGAACCGCCCTTAAAACTTGACCGAGCGTCAGCTCGTAGACTCGCAGCTTGTCGGGGTCGATCTCGATCTGGTACTGCTTTTCATAACCGCCAATCGACGCGACCTCCGCAACGCCATCCACGCTCTGCAGCGCATACTTGATCACAAAGTCCTGCCGAGAACGAAGCTCTGCCAAACTCATCCCAGTCGCGGGTTCGAGCACATAGTAGAAAATTTGTCCGAGCGGGTTCGCGTGAGGCCCAAGTTCCGGTTTGACGCCTTCGGGAAACTGGCTGCCGACGGTCGAGAGCTGTTCCAGCACCCGCGATCGAGCTCGATCAAAATCAACCTCCTCGGCAAACGTCACCTGAATGAAGCTAAAGCCAAACATGCTCTTGCCGCGGACACTCTTCGCACCCGCCACCGACTGCAGTGCGACCGATAGCGGGTAGGTGATCTGATCTTCGATGTCTTTGGGACTGCGACCGGCCCAGTCCGTCAGGACGATCACCTGATTGTCACTGACGTTCGGGATCGCATCGATGGGGACGCGCCGAAACGAGTGCCAACCGTACGCCACGACGAAGGCCGTCGCGACAAAGACAACCATCCGCTCGCGGACGCAGAAGTCGATGACCACGCGAATCATTCCGGAGCCTCCATCTGTGGCAACTCCATCTGTGGCAACTCCATCTGCGGCAATTCCATCTGTGGCAGTTCCATTTGTGGCAGCTCCGATCCGCTCACATCCGGCTCTCGATCAGCTGCCTTAAATCGCTTCAATGTCTCGAAATGCGCGATCGGATCCTCCAAAAGGGATCGACGACAGCCTTCACAGCAAATCATGACGGGAGTGCCCATCACGTCCACTCGAATCGGCGTGCCCATACCCATCGTGCCGAGTTTGACCTCCGTGACCGGACAGATCACTTGCGATCGGGCGAGCAACCGATCGGCATCGCTCAGTGACGCGAATGACTGCTCGATTTCTCTCGCTTCGGCGTTTGTCACGAGCACCGATTGGTCAGTCGAACGGGATCGGTTCGGGTCAATGAGGGAGACCTTGCCCTGCATCGCAAATGTCGAATCGAGCATGAACGCGCCCGACGACACAACCTGCTCGCCGGCCTCAATTCCCCCAGCAATCACTATCCTCTCGCCGAGAACCTTTTCGACGGTCACTTGGCGGAACTCAAATCTCCCCGGCTCCGTCTCGACGTAAGCAATGCTGGTCGAACCGCTTCTCAAAATCGATTCTCGCGGCACCACGACCAGTTGTCTGCCTTCCTGAAGTTCGGACCGAATCCTTGCCCGTCCGAGATCGCCAACCTTGATCAGACCGGCTTCATTCGGGATCGCGACGCGCACACTGATCGTTCGACTCCGCACATCGACGGACGGCTCAACAAAGGAGACACTGCCCTCGAAAGTCCGGCCATTGAGCGACTGGATGTCGATATCAACGGACTGACCCAACTTCAGGTCGGACGCGTCTTCCGGGAACATCTCCAGCATGAGCCAAACCGTTGACAGATCGGCGAGCTTCAGGATCGGCATTCCGGGCTCGACATACTTGCCTTCCTCCACCAGTTTCTCGACGACCGTACCGGATGCGGGGGCACTGATCCGAATCCGGCTATTGGCTGTGCCACGCTTTTCAATCGCGTCCACTTCGGTCTGGGGAAGCCCTTTTTCAATCAGCCGTCGTCTCGCACTTTCGTAGAGCCGAGTGTTCGCGCGATCGATACGATCGACGCCGGTCCTTTTTGTTGATTGGCTTCGGGCTTGAAGAAGTGCGATCTGATCGGTGTAGAGGTCCGGTGAATAGACGACAGCGATCGCATCACCTCGTTGAACCTCCGCCCCCGTGTAGTCAACGAGCAACTCTTCGATTCGGCCGCCGATATAGGCCGACACCTGGGTCACGCCCGTCTCATCGGTTTCGACCCGGCCGAACACTTCGCTCTCTTGCGAGACCGGCATGTTGAGCGCTGCGACCGTTTTGATGTTGGCTAAACGCCTTGCCGCGGAATCAATCGTGACACCGTAGACATCCTTCGGGTCACCGGAGGGCTCGATCTTTTGAAGTTCCATGCCACAGACTGGACATCGTCCCGGCGCGCCAACAAACACGCAGAGCATGGAGCACGCGTATTGCGATTCACCAGACGGCTCTACATCGGTGGCCATCGAGGATCCGTTACGGAACCAACCGTGGTTGCGTTGCAGATACCCGAATGACCACGCTAGCGCCGCAACGAACGTCACCGCCAAGAGCGGCTGCAAGATGACTTTCAACCAATACGACGCAATGCCAAATGCTCGCGCACGCAGAACGAGCCGACCTTTTTGCTTCACTGAATCTCTCGCGTATCGATCACCAATCGACGAAACAGAACGAACCGATCACTAAACCGATTCAACGTTGTTCAAAGCACGCTTTGGAACCGTTGCCGATTGACCAATGCGCGCAGCGATCCTGTCGAAAGAGAGCTCAACAGCGAAAACGAGAGAGAACGATGCAAGTCTGCTGCGCCGTCAACGCGCTCAGCACTCCAGACAGAGGCCCGGGGAACGTGCCGTCGTTGGGGTCCAAGAATTCACCGAAACAGAGGACACCACGGGGCGCAAGAAAGACAAGCTCCGTCGGCGGAGTGAACGGAACCGGCATCGGGAGATCCGAGTCTCCCGTTCGATCGCTGCACCTGCAATCGACGCAGTCACACAGACCAGTGCCTCGTCGACAGCAGATTTGCGATGCCTCGGTCAACTGCGCCTTTGCACCCGCACAGCAACTCCGTCGCTCCTTTGCCTGACAGCACGGTGGCCTCTCATCTTCCATCAATACCGGTGAGGAGTTTTCGACCCGCGCGACGCACCCGCAAGAATCCCATGCACGGAGTTGCCCAGCCGGAAAAAGCATCATCGCAACGGTGCAAATCAACACCGTCGACAAGAGAAGTTTTTCGAGTCTTGGCAAAACGTTCATCGGATGGATGCTGACAATGAGTCCGCTGAGTCAAACGTCCTAGTCACTGTCCAGCGAGTGGCGGGAAACGAACAAAAGGTTCGCCCCCAATCATCAACAGCGACCGTCGAGCCCGTTTTCTAAACTGGGTCAGACGACTTTTCGATCCAACCTCAACGAGCGTGACAGTCCCTAGTGTACCCGGTGCACCATCCAATTCACCGATTCACCGCGGATGAAGACGGAAAAACGGGGCTCAAAAAGTCTTCGCCGCGCAAACCGGAACCGAATGCATGCCCAAACTCGTTGCGGAGCCACGGTCCTCAAGAGGGCTTGCTTCCCCATCATTGGCGACCTCCCTGGGTGAATCGTGCGGCGTGCTGCTGACCGGACGGAACTCGCCAAGTTGACGTGCGAGCGTCGCTCGCAATTGCATGCCCGTCGACTGGCTTTGAATCAATGCCACATGGAAACGCAGAACGGACCGCCAGCTTTCGATCAATTGTGTGAAGTCAAGCGATCCCTCCGCATATTCTTCGAGGGACGCATCCAATACGCGTTCAAACTTTGGAATCAGGTCCTGCTCCAAAAGAGAAACGGTCACGGCGTTACTCTCGAGCTTGGCACAGGTATCGAATACCTCCTCTTCGATCTGATCCTGAAGAACCTCCAACTGAGCCATTGAGGCGAGCGCGGCGTGACTCGCTTCACTTTTCGCCGCGCTGATTCGATCCTTGCGTATCGGCAGATTGAACCCGACGCCCAACAAAAGTGCGTCCGTGCCATCGGCGACCGGGCTGATTCCGCTGGAGGACGTTACGATCCATTGCAAACCCATCGTGACGTCCGGTCGCTGTTGAAGCACCGCGAGACAGACCTTACGCCGATCGCTCTGAATCCTCGCCAACTGCCTTCGCAACTCTGGCCGAGCGTGCAAGGCTTGAGCGACGAGAAAGTCGACGTCTTCCGCTTGATGAACCACCGTCTCCAGTGAATCGGTCAACTCGAGGTTTGAGCCTGGTTCCAGGTGAAGCAAGCGGGCCAGTCGCGCCGTCAACGACGCTTCACGTTGGCGAAGTTCGCTCAATTGAATCTCGACACGCGATTGTTCAGCCTGCACGCTTAGCACATCCTGCTGGCCGACGACTTGCTGGACTTCATATTGACGTCGCACGACGTCTTCGATTTGAGCGAGAGACCCCAAATCCTCTTCGGTAAGCTGGATCGTTTCGCGTACCGCAAGCAGTTGATAGCCGGCCCGACGAATTTGCTCGGCCAGTTGCTGCCGTTCACGTTCCACCTCGGACTCGGCGGCTCGAGCCTCATCGTGAGCGATCGCGGCCTTTGTCGCTCGTCGTTCCCCGTCCACGAACACTTGGCTGACACCGAGCGCGAACGCCTGACGTCCTGCCGCGGTCTCCACTGGTGACAGATGCGTCGTCGTGTTGACCATGGGGTCCGGCAACGACAACGATTGCGGCACACGGCAGCGAAGGGACTGGGCCTTGTGCATCGCTCGCCGCAAGCGCGGACTGGCGGCAAGCCCCAGATCGACCAACTCCTCGATCGAGGACGAATGATTCGAAGGCGGCGACGCTACCGTCGTCAAAGACGTTTCAACTTGCCAATTGCTGGCGCGCGAAACATGATCGTGAAAAGCCTCTCGAGGCGAGCGGCACCCGCAAACAACGACGATCACGGCGGTGGCGAACAGATATCGCATGAAACTTGTCGGCGAATAACGAAACCCGGTGATTCATCGCCCAAAGCCGGTGACGAATGCCACCTTTCGTCGTTTAATCGTTGGAATCGGAACCAAACGCAGGAATTGCCTCCAAGCGGGTTCGTCATCTTCGAGTGAAGTCAGATCGCGGGTTCGGTTGGCCGGAGATTTGGTCCGCTCATTCGGCGTTGTGTAAAATTCGCAAGACCTCCGATTCCTGAATTTGAATCTCAACGAGTGACTCGATTGAAAACCCGTTTCCGAATCCTTCTCGCTTTCGACGTGATCGCCGGTTTGATACTTGGCCTGCTTGGGGGCCTACCGGCAATTGCCCAAGACGCAGGCGGGCTGTCGCAAACATCAGTCCCCTTCATTCGGCAGTTTTGCGGCGACTGTCACCTCGACGGAGCGACCGAAGGTGGATTCGACGCGTCCACCCTTTCGGATGACCTGACCGACAAGGCGAGCTTTGCTCAATGGGAACGAGTCTTCGACCGAGTCGAATCCGGCGAGATGCCTCCCGAAGATGCCGAAAAACCCGACGATCCAACCCGGCAGGCGTTTGTGAAGTTGCTGGGGCAACCGCTTTGGCAAACACACGCCAACTCCAAGGGCACCGTGCTTCGGCGTCTCAATCGCCGCGAATACCAAAACACAGTCAACGACTTGTTCGGGACGAATCTGAAGCTCGAGCAACGATTGCCAGCAGACGGGCGCTCACACGAGTTCGATAACGTCGGCGAGTCACTGCACATCAGCATGGTCCAGCTACAGCAGTACCTCAATGCGATCGACCTCGTGATGGATGCCGCGATCGCGAAAACGGTCGAGGAACCTTCACCATCCAAAATCGTCACAACCTATGCCGAAACTCGCGAAGCCAAGACGCACCTCGGCAAGAGCTGGAAGCAGCTTGATGACGGAGCGGTCGTTTTCTATCGCACGATCGGCTATCCGACCGGGATGCTGCGGACCGCCATCGCTCGCGAACCCGGCTACTATCGAATCAAAGTCACCGGCTACGCGCATCAGTCGGACGATCCCATCACCTTTTCCATCGGCGCGACCACCTTCGCGCGCGGCGCCGAACGTCCAGTGTTCTCTTGGCATCGGCTCCAGCCGGGCAAGCCGCAGTCCGTGGAGATCACCGCGTGGATGGACGATCGCTACATGGTCGAAATCACCCCCTGGAATCTTCACGACACCGAAAACCTCTTCAAAAAAGTCGGCGTCGAAGAATACCCGGGTCCTGGTCTCGCGATCTCGGAAGTTGAACTCGAAGGCCCACTGCGTGAACAGTTTCCATCGAAGGGACATCGGCTGCTATTCGACGGTATCGAGAGAACCGAGATCCAGCCTTCCAATCCCAATCAAAAGAATAAGTCATGGTACGTGCCGAAGTTCGAAATCAAGTTGGACGACTCTCAAGATGAGGTGACGACCGGTTTGCGCCGCGTCGCTTCGGCCGCCTTTCGCCGCATCGTCAAAGCCCATGAAGTCGATCGATATTTCCGACTCTTCCGTGAGGAACTGAAAGCCGGTGCTTCCGTCGAAGATGCTTACCGGACAGCCGTCGCGGCGATTTTCTGCTCGCCAGATTTCCTGTTTCTTCGTGAACCCTCCGGCAAACTTGACGAGCACGCTCTGGCGACTCGGCTCTCCTATTTCCTTACCCGAACCACCCCCGATGCGGCATTGCTTCAAGACGCGTCGGTCGGGCGGTTGAGTGAAGCGGGCAGCCTTCGACGCCACGTTGGCCGATTGCTCTCCGACGATCGAATCGATCGCATGGTGAGAGACTTCTCCGATGCGTGGCTGAATCTCAGGGAGATCGAATTCACGAGCCCTGATCGCAACCTGTTCCCCGAGTTCGATCGGTTCCTCCAACAATCCTCGCTGGACGAAACTCGGTCGTTTCTTCGTCACCTGATCGACAACAACCTTCCGCTACGGAACATCATCCGCAGCGACTTCGCGATGCTGAACAATCGCTTGGCGATGCACTACGGTATCAACGGTATCGACCATCCTGATGTCCGTCGGGTTCAGCTTCCGTCGAGCAGTGTTCGCGGTGGTGTGTTGTCCATGGCAAGCGTGCTCAAAGTCTCCGCCAACGGCACCAACACTTCGCCGGTCGTTCGGGGCGTTTATGTCACCGAGCGGATTCTTGGCATCCATCCCGCGCCGCCTCCCCCAGGGATCGCCGGCGTTGAACCAGACATTCGCGGCGCCTCGACGCTCCGCGAACTACTCGACAAACACCGCGATGTCGACAGTTGCCGCGTTTGCCACCAGACAATTGATCCACCGGGATTTGCACTCGAGTCTTTCAACCCGATCGGCGGCTGGCGAGAGCGTTTCCGAAGTCTTGGCGAAGGGGAACGAGTAACCCGATACGCTCAGGGCCGCAAAGTCCGTTATCGCATGGGTCCGCCCGTTGACGCTTCTGGATCGTTCATCGACGGAAGCCGCTTTGATGGATTTGAGCAGTTTCGAGATCTGCTTATGAAACGGGAACGTCAGATCGCAAAGGCCTTTCTCACCAAGCTGCTGACGTTCGCAACGGGTCGAGACATGGGATTCTCGGACCGCCAGGAAATCGAGCGACTCGTTCGGGAGTCCGAAACGTCAAATCACCGACTCGCCGACATGATTCAAGTGGTTGTCGCGAGTCCCATTTTCCAGACGCGTTAGAACTTCAGACACAAGCTCGCTCCGAACGTTCGCAGGGCGAGCCAACTGTTCCAAGACGGCTCAAAGCCCGACGAAATCATGCTGATTCCATCCAAACGACTTTCGCGTCGTCACGTACTGCGAGGAACCTTCGCGGCGGCCATCGGGCTTCCGTTCTTGGAAGTCATGGGTCCGTCGATCGGACAGGCTGCATTTCCTGATCGAGTCGTCGCTGCCCCTTCCTCGAAGGCACCTCGGCGTTTCGTTGCGATGTGTGCGACATTGGGTTTTCACACGCCGTTTCTGTTCCCCGCACAAGCCGGCGCCAACTACGAAGACACCGAGTACTTGCGTCTGCTATCGGAGCATCGCGGTGATTACTCTGTCCTTTCGGGCCTCTGTCATCCTGAGCAACAAGGCAACAACGGGCATGCCTCTGAACTAACTTGGCTGACATCGGCGCAGCGGCCAGGACTCGCGGGCTTCCGCAACACCATCTCGCTCGACCAGTTGATCGCTCAGCAGATCGGTCCCGAAACTCGGTTTCCGTTCTTGTCATTGTCGACCAGTGGCCGCAGTCTTTCGTGGACCTCTAACGGAATCGAGATTCCGGGGCAGACGTCTCCCTCCAAGCTCTTCCAACGGCTGTTTCTTCAGGGGTCCGACCGGGAGATCCAAACGGAACTGCGTCAGCTGAAGCGTGGGCGAAGCATTCTCGACACCATTGGAGGTCGGGCCGAGGAATTGGATCAACGTTTGGGTGCCGAAGACCGCGAAAAGATGGACGAATACCTGACGGCGGTTCGTGATCTTGAGTTCCGGCTTCAACAATCCGAAGGTTGGGTCACCAAGCCGAAACCGCTGGTCGATGCCCAGCAACCGAAAGACGTTCAAGATCGCAACGACGCGATCTCGAAGCAGAAGCTGATGTATGACATGATCGTTCTTGCGCTTCAGACTGACAGCACGCGAACGATGACGTTCCACCTCAGTGGCATGAACGCGGTTCCGGTCGTACAAGGTGTCAGCAGCGATTGGCACGGCCTGTCTCATCACGGGAAAGATCCAAGCAAAATCGAAGAGTTGAAACTGATCGAATCGGCGGAGTTTGAAGCCTTCGCGGATTTCTTGACGAAGATGAAGCAGGTGAGGGAAGGGCAGGGGACACTGCTCGACAACACGATCGTGCTCTTCGGCTCCAACCTGGGTAACGCCAGCGCGCACGACTGGCACAACCTTCCGCTGATCGTCGCCGGAGGCGGCTACCGTCACGGACATCACATCGCCCACCCCGCGAAAAACTCGCCACCACTCGCAAACCTCTTTGTCGACTTCGCGCAGCAGATGGGGATCGAAATCGATGCGTTTGGAAGCAGTACCGGCACAGGCATCGCTGGCCTAAGACGGACCTAAGAACGTTCGAGGCCTATCGAGACGTAGGAGGCAGCGGGGATTCTAGCTGCATGAGCACACAGTCGATCTCAAAGTTCTTGCTACGGTGCGCGATTTCAAACGTGTACGTCCCGGGTTGTGGCACATGAAAGTAAACGCCGTCTTGCTTGATCGGTTTTGGAGTATGAAACCCCGGTCCCTTCGGCAACTTCGTCCATTTCCAATCCCCGTAAGATCGCATTCCGTCTGGCCGAGTCTCATGGTCGCTGGCAAAGAGCCGCTCTCCGTCGAGGGAGAGTAGAACATCGTTCTCTTTATCGCGTCCGCGAGGGCCCTGCTTCGCATAGAGAAAAACGTAATAGCGACCGCCCCGCTGAAAACGGATCTTGTATCGCTGGCGACCCCCACCGGGGTCGCGAATTGCTTGGCCTGAGGGCGTCTTTACGACCGTCCATTCACCAACGCCGTCTTCAGCTTCGAAGCGAACGATCCCATTTTGCTCGACGATCTCATCCGGCTCCCGTGTGAGCACGACAATCCAGTCACCCGCGTCTCGCGGGCGTTTGAGCACATCGTCTTCCGTAATCGAATCGATCGAATGTGACTGCCCGGTCACGGCATCGATCCACTTCACCGCATAACGCCCCGGTCTCATCCTGATCTTTGTCTTTTCCGATCCGTCGAGAAACACCGCATACGTCGAACCGGAGTCCGCCAAGCAATGTCCGCCGGAGCAAAGATCAGGCCTCGGTCTCATCCGGTGCCACGGGATTTGGTCAAAGGCGTCCCAAGCAAGACCAATCCAACGGTGTCGTCGAACCTCCGCATCTGCGGGATTCAACGATTCGGCGAAACCGCTCGACGAATTCCCGTCCATGTCTCCGAAGTTCACCATGGTGCCACAGAACAAAGCCACAAGCGTGTTGCGTCTGATATCGGTGGCGGTGTAACTGGGATGCCCAACCGTGTTGCCTGGCCAAAGCGTCTCTTGAGCGTACAGCGGACGTGAAGGGTGATGGTTCCGAAGTAACACTGTTGCGAGCTTGGCACGGTCGGTGGTTTTCGGCCCCTGCAACGTTCCAAAACTCTGCCACCGTTCTCCAGAAAACACATCATCACCGGTTGCGTTGTGGACGGTTATCAGGTGTCCAAAAGGATCGTCTTCACGGACCCAGTCTCCCAACTCCCGAATTTCATCAAGCGACAGGAACGGTTTGCGACGCAGCAAGGGCTCAGGTCCCGCGAGGTTCCATAGAATGTTTCGATACGGCGCGAGCCGAGTGACGAGATATCGCACGAACGCCCGCCTTTCTGACGGGTCCGCAGGGAAACCCGAGTTCCTGCCCAAAAGTCCAGCAAATGGAAACAGCATCAAGTCTCGGCGATCCAAGTCATTGAGCAGTGATTCCAACTTCTGGTATTCGATAGGCTTGATCGGCCAAAGCTTTGGAGTCTTCCACGTTTCACCTCTCCCAGCCACGGATCGATTCAAGAAGCAACTGGCGACCGACAGTGTGTTGTAGCGATTCTGTTGTGCCCAATCGAGAAATCGAGTGCGATCTGCAGGTGGCCAATTCTCTGCGAAGAAGCGATCGCCACAATGGAGTGACCGCATCAGGTATCGGCCGCCGCCACGACGGCCGAACCAAATCTGATTCTCCGACAGGGCGTGAAGCGGTCCCGCAAGGGTCGTCTCCGTACAGATGAACTTCCCTTCGACGAACTGGTTGCCATCCGTACCGGGAAGGAGAGCTCGATAGGACCACTCGCCGATCCTGTCCGGCATGAACCTCAGCTTCCAGGTTACTCCGCCGTCATAGAACGTTCGCCAAGCGACACGTTGACCATCGGGCGAAGTCAATTCAGCATCGCACAGCATTTTCGAAGTCGGTTCCGCCGCCGGCAGGAAGACTTCAAAGCGTCCCCACTGAGGAATCTGTGGCGGCGTATCCTTCGCCACCGCCCCGAGGCTAAATGCCACAAGGAGCCAGATCGAAAGATACAGCGACGAACGCGGTTGGGTCATTGGCAACTCTCGATTAGTGGTCCGACGGCTTAACATTCGACGCCTCGCTAGACCGGATGACAGGACGGTGGGCAGGCAACTGGGCTCGATAGTCTCCGAGGCTTTGCCAATACAACCGCTGATCCAAATCAACCTCCGCGATTGCGAGCGTGCCAAACTGCTTTGCCTCGGAAATGGCTTCCCCATCGTGCCCGTAAATGCCTGTTCGAATCCAGTCCTTGTCGTGTGCGGTGTATGTGCTACTGATTAGATAAATGTGGTTCTCGCAAGCGCGCGCCTTTGCCAACAACGGGTTACAGCCCCACACGGGCCAAGCGATAATCTCGGCCCCATTCTCCGCGAGACCCTGTGCTACCTCCGGAAAGAAACCGTCGTAGCAAATCATCATTCCAATTTTGCCCAGTGAAGTCTCGAACACGGGTAGCGAATCACCCGGGGCCAGCCCGGCTTCGATTTCTCCACGTGGAAGGGAGACCTTGCGGTACTTCCCAATGATCTTCCCGTCCGGCCCGAACAATACAGCAACGTTGTAAATCAGACTCTCCTCCCGTTCGATGAGCCCCGCCACGAGATGGAGTCGGTGCTTTCGTGCAAGGTTGCCGAAGTAGTCTGTCGACGGTCCCGGAATCGGCTCGGCACACTCCGCCATGCTTCGGCCCGAGTTGCAGTACGTGAGTGTTTCCGGCAAGACAATCAAGTCGACCGACGACTCGGAGCCCTGTTTGACGAAGCCAGCGAATTGACGGCACATCTCCAGATTCGATTTCGCGCGAGTCGGTCGATAGTGGACAGCACCCAGCCGCACCGGGCGAGGAGCGGGCCGAGAAGTTTCCTGCCAGTGAATGTCGCTCCAACTCGCCGTCGCCGTCGGCGTGGCCCACCGCAGGTGTAGCTCAATTCGAGCCATTGCCGATTTCGGCGGTGCGATGTACGTCCCACTGAACTGATGAATTCGGTCGTCGTCGCTCTTACGGTGAGGGAACTCCGGCTCCGCCTTCGCGACACCTCCCGGTTGTGTTTTCAACGAATCCGTCGAGGCTCGGTTAACAGCACGCCCCTCCGCATCGAGCCACCGAATCCGCACGAGGACTTCGCGGCGCGGATAAGCACAGTTTTGCGTCTCGCACGCCGCCGAAAACCGATAGTGCTGTCCCGCCGTGACTTGAAAGTCCTGTTGCCAGGAACCCATCAGCCCCGTTCGGCTGTCCGCGGCGATCACCAATTCATTATTGCCACCGATTCGGAATGCCGGACGCACCTCGTCGCGTGGCGAGACTTGCTTCCAACTTGATACCGATTGCTTAGGCTGACCCCGACGATTCTCGCGGGTCCGTTTCTCCCACTCATCAAACTTCGCTCGAAGCCTCTTCGCTTGCGCTGGGTTTGAATCGATCAGGTTTTTTGCTTCGCGTTCATCGCTCGAAAGATTAAACAGGTACTCGCGTTCGACCGAGCCACGACGGTCAGCAACGTACTTCCAGTCGCCGTCGCGAACTCCTTTCCAAATCTGATCGCCTCGTGGTTTTCGCCAGTAGAGCGTTCGCTGCGGAGTATCTTCCGACAACACCTTCAACAAATTCACTCCCTCCAGGGAATGCGATTCCGGGAAGTCGACGCCTGCCAGATCGGCGATCGTTTTCGTCCAGTCGAAGGTCACCGTTGGAACGCTGCACACGGAACCTGCGGACAGTCGGCGAGGCCAATACATGATCGCGGGCACACGGATGCCGCCTTCGAACGTGCTGCCCTTGATGCCACGGTAGGGATCGTTGCGAGCACTCTTGGTGCCGCCATTGTCGCTCGTGAAAACCACCAACGTGTTGTCGTCGACACTGTCGAGCACGTCACCAATTCGCTTGTCCATGTGCTCGATCATAGCGCGATAAACATCGGGCGGTGCTTTGCCCTGCTTCCAGAGCGTCGAATGAAGTGGCAGCGGATGTGGCCGTTGGTCGCTAGGACCCTGGAAAGGGGAGTGCGGGCAAGTGTACGGCAGGTAGAGAAAGTACGGTTTGTTGCGCGGTGTCGTCAAAAACCGTATTGCCTGATCCGTCATGAGATCGGTGAAATACCCCTTGTCGGATATCGGCTTCCCGTCGCGGAAAAGGTTGTAGCCGGCCCGGTTGTCGATGAAATGGAAGTAGTCCATCTCACCGCCAATGCAGTAGTACGAATGATCGAAACCATGCATCTTGGGGGCAAACTTTGGCTCGTAACCCAGATGCCACTTCCCAAAGATCGCGGTTTCATAACCAGCCTTTTGAAGCAATGCCGGTAGCGTCGGAACATCGGCCGGCAAGCCGAGGTCGTTGGTCTCTCGGAGACGAATGGCATCGTCATAGCGACCCACGTTGCCCGTGCCGATGGCGCACTCCAGACCGCCGATCCATTGTTGGTAGCGGCCCGTCAGAAACGCAGCTCGCGTCGGTGAACATTCAGGGCCGTTGGCGTAGTGAGTGGTGAATTTCACCCCGGCTTTCGCCATCGCGTCGAGTCGTGGCGTCTGAATGTCCTTGCGACCGTAGCAAGCCAAGTCACCGTATCCAAGATCGTCGGACAAGATGAATACGACATTGGGCAGCCG
>JBCBLJ010000522.1:0-6012 GCA_038520195.1 Planctomycetota bacterium | reverse complement strand
TGGGCCGACAAATTGAAATCATTCGGCGTCAAGGTGAACCAATAGTTCGTCGTTCGCTCTGGTCTCGTTGGGTCACGCTTCAGGGCGTTGCTCGTGACATTCTGCTTCCATTTTTCGGCCCAGGCTTTCTTCTTCGCCGCGGGGATCGGATTGCCTTTAAGGTACAGCCTGAGGTAGGGCGCGAAGCGGTGTTCGCCCTCGAAGTCGCTCTCGCACGCGGTGACCAGCGGTGCTAGATCAGTCACTTGGTTGTTTTCGAGCAGCAGCGTCTTCAGTGACGGTAGCTCCGCGATCGGCGAGACGTCGGTGATCTCGTTGTTGCGGACGTCCAGCGAAGTGATCCACTTCAGTCCCGCGACCGGGCCGACTTCTTTGAGCAAATTTCCGGATGCATCAAGCGACCAGATCTTGCTCAGTTCGGCGATCGGCGCGAGTGTTTCGACGCTGTTGCCAGCGAGGTACAGCGTTCGCAAGTTGGACATCTCTTTTAGCGGCGTCAGGTCGGCGACCTCGTTGTCCGACACGTCCAGCAGTTGCATCGCGGTGAGCCCCGCGATCGGCTCGAGCGTCTTGACTCGGTTACCCGCCAGGGTCACCGATTGCAAACGCTTCAATCCGGAAATCGGCTTGAGATCACTGATCCGGTTGTCCTTCAGGTCGATCAACATCAGCGCCTTGCAGTGCTCCAACCCCGCAAGGCTTTTGATCTGCTTGCCCACACCGACAACCCGTGAAATGTTGGCGACATCTTCCTTGGTGATCGGCTGATCGTTGTATCGTTTGGCGAACACCTCCCGGCGAACGGCGGTCTCGAGAGCCTTGTCGGGGAAGATCGAAACGACAGGTTTGGGAGTGGGCTTCTTGGGCTCCGTCTTCATCTCCTTCGCGGAACCGGCCTGCTTTGGCTCTGGCTTTTTCTCGGCGGGCTTTTTCTTCTCAGGCTTCTTCCCGGCGGGCTTCTTTTGGTCCGGTTTTTTCTCGGCTGGCTTTTTGTCGGCCGGCTTTTTGTCGGCCGGCTTGTCGTCTGACGTTTGTTCCGCCTTTTCGTCGGATGCCTTTTCCTCCGGCTTGGCTTCCGCCTCCTGAGTTTCCGGCTTCGCTTTCTCGCCCTTCTCCTGGGCGGCCGCACGATTCATGTCGGGTGCGAGCCACAGCAGGGCGAACAGAAGCGCGAAAGCGAGCGACGTGCGTGAGGTTGGGAAGGAAAATCGAGACATTGTTGTGTTCGAGCGCGGCGTGGGGGGCGGGGGAATGGACTGCGACGTATTTTAGTCGATGGCGATTGCCGCGCCCCGAGGCATCCGCATTTCCGGCCATTGCGGGATCCTGGTAGAACAAAAGTGCAGTCGCTCGGGAAGCCAACCGTTTGCGGTTTTCTAAGCGTTTTGAGAAAGAGGCGAATTGCGTGAAACCATCACAGAAACAACTTGTCGGCTTGGTTGCCTGGGCGTGCTTGGCCGTGGCCGGCCTGATCGGGCTTCGTCAGGTTGATCGCGTCAACGACGGCAGCGTGACGGCGACCACGTCGGAAGTCATCCGCTTCGTGACGGAAAAGGGTGAGGTCGTGGAGCGTGACGACCCACTGCGCAAGCTTCGTCCGGGCGACCCGATTTTCCTTGCCGACGATTCGGGCGGCTTCCGGCAAGTGGGACGAGTGGAAGGTCGTGATGAGGCTTCCGGTCGCGCTCGGCTGGTGTGGTATGAACCGGAACTGGATGCCGAAGTCTGCCAGATGTTCCAACATCACAGTACCGGCCGACTGAGCGAGGTGGTGGAAATCATGATGCCGGAGGAGAAACGTCGACGGATTCGCGAGCAAATGACACTCGCAATGTCACGCCACGGCGACGAGATCTCGAAGTCGTTTGTCCCGCTGGTTCGCGAAACGCTGAAGCAGTCACTTCCGGTGATCGAGGACGAGTTTCGAGCAGCGGTCGCACGGCACCGCGGACAAATCGATCAGGCGGCCAAACGTTGGAATGACGAAGTCGTCGAGAAGCGGTTGATCCCGCTCGCGCGACGTGAGATTTTGCCCATCGTCAAAAAGCATGGCCAACCGCCCGCCGAAGAGATCGGACAGGAAATTTGGAACCGAGCGTCGCTTTGGCGATTTGGTTGGCGAGCAATTTACGACAAGGCGCCGTTGCCGAAGAAAGATCTTGTGCAGGGGGAATGGCAACGCTTCGTTGCCGAAGAGGCGTTGCCGGTCGTCGAAGCTCACATGGATGAAATCGTGATTGCGATCCAGCGATCGCTGCAAGATATCGCCGCCAACAAAGCGATCCGACGTGAGGTCGCTGCGGTGACCGATGAGATCGCCGCCGATCCCGAGAGTCGGCGTTTGATCCAATCGATCTTGAAGGAGACTTTCGTCGACAACGATCGCTTGCAGGCGGTCTGGAAGAGCGTTTGGTCTTCTCCGGAGGCGGAAGCCGCGTTCGAGATTGCCGGAAGTCGGCTTGAACCGGTGGTTCGCGGCATTGGCGATGAGATCTTCGGCAGTGAGGAAACCGGAATCGACCCCAACTTTGCGCGTGTGCTGCGAAGTCAAATCTTGCACCGCGATCGACGCTGGATCGTTGCCTGGCACACAGGCGCGAACACGGGAGCCATCGAAGTCGCTTCAGCACGAATGCCTTATCCGCTCGTCTATCTGGCGAACGACGATCAGTAAATGAAAACACCACCCGGTCGTTCTAGACGGGTGGTGCAATCAAGCTCATCGATCGGCTTGAAGCGGGCCCGATGATTCAATCACTCGGAGCCGAGTTGCTTTTCAATGGCGGCCGGGACGACGAACTTCGCCTTCTCGACGGGCTTGTTGAACTCGACCTTTTCGGTCGTCATGCTCATCGACATTCCGTTGGGAAATTTTTGGCTCGCTTTGAACGGCATCTTGATCGGGCCGACTTGTCGATAATCGCTCGAGAGTGATTCGATTTTGATTTCACCGGCGGGGCTTTGCATCGTCGCGACCGTCTTGATCTTCAGTCCGGTGTCAACGGAGTAGAATGCGAATTCCGGGTTCCCCAACTTGGGGACGAGTTTCACCTTGTAGCACTTCTGACCGTCGACATCTTCGACGCCTTCCAATTTGGTTTCTTTGAAGTACTTGCTCGGCGCCAATTCGGGGAACATTGCCGCGGCGCGTTCCAATTGAGCCTTCTCGGCACCGGTCATGACTCGTGTGCCCTGAATCGCGGAAGCAGACCAACACGCTTTTTCGGTCACAAACTGCTCGGTCGTTCCACCGAATTGTCCAAGATCAATCGACATATACATCTGCACGGGATCCATCGTTCCCATGGTTTTCACGGGCGCCTTGAGTCCACTGGCGGGCATTTCCATCACCCCGCTGCTAACGTAAGACTTGATTTTCGCATACGAGTCTTTGCCGCCGGTGACTTGGACAAAGCGTGCGAGGACTTCGTCGGCGGTCTTGAGCGCGCCCGACGGCGCTTTGTCTTGCGCGAGTGCCGGGCCAACGAACAGGAGAGTCAGGGCAAGAGGAGTGATGAAACGCTTCATCGGTTCGGTACCTTTCAAAGGAGTAATGTGAGTCGTTGCTTAAGTCGCTGAAGAGATGGGTTACTTGGTTTGTGATTGAATCCATTCGCGAGCCCGAGCCAAGACGGGGTCGCTGTGTTTCTTATAGGCGGCTTTGGTAAGCTGGACTTCCTCATCCGGCGTAACGCCCTCACCTTCCAGCGTGCCACCGGACGCCGATTGGTAATCCGCAAAAGCGTACTGGATGCCGTCGCCGTTCGGCAGTCGCTCAAACGTTGACGGAAGCACCAGTCCGGCGGTGCGGGTACCGAACGTTCGGGCGAGTTGGAGGTCCTTCAAGCCGCCGGCAAGAATTTCCGCGGCCGAGATCGAACACTCGTCCGTTAAAACTGCGACCGGTTGGCGGTAGGGTTCGGCCCAGGGGTTCAAGATCAAGTTGATCTTTGCGCCTTTCATTTGAATCTTGCCCAACGCTCCTTTCTCTCCCGTGAGCCGCGAGCTCATTGCGGGCGGAAGAATGACCAGCCCGCCGTAGTTGCCTCGAAGATCGATGATCAGGCCCTTCTCGCTCTTGGCGAGTAGCTCATCGTAGGCCGTCATCATTCTCTGCGGATCGAAAAACGAGCTGAAGTGAAAGTAGCCGATGCCGTTGTCGGAAACGTTCGATGTGATCGCGACTTGCATCGTCGGGAAGTTGCCGAGCTTGACGCGTGTTCCCGGAGCCTTGGCGAGCGTCAGTTCGACCTCGTGCGCTTTTCCCTCGAGGTCGGTGCACGCGAGAACCATCGTCTCGCCGATGTCACCTCGAAACCGCTTGTCTCCGAGAATGCCGACCATGGTCTCACGTCGCATCGGGCCCTCATCGGTTGCTTCGGTCGCGACTTCGATCAGCTTCTTGTCGGTTGCCTTTCCCAACTTTTGGATGGTCCATCCCGGGCGAAGCACGGTGGACTCCGCCGGCGAACCTTTGTGAATCTGCGTGATGACGAGCTCGTTTTCGCGTTCGCGGATCACCAAACCCGTGTAACCTTCGGAGTCCGATTTGCCGTCCTCGATCTCCTCAAAAGCCGCTTCGGGAACGACGGAGAAATGAGACTGTTTCAGCCGCCCGATCAGTTCGCCGATCACTTTTCGCGTGGCTGCCTTGTCTTTGGCCATCAACGCCTTTGGACGCAGTTCTTCCCGGGCTTGATCCCAAGCTTCGCCGACAGCTTCCTCATCCCAATGACGTTGCTTGACGAGGGACCAGACTTTGTCGAATGACTGGACGTTGAGAGACTCGGTCTTTTTGACCGCATCGGGTTCGTCCGCGATCGCGTGCGAGCCGCCGACAAACGCGATCCAAACGCATAGTAAGAGTTTGTGCTTCATGGAAGATTTCATTGTGTCTCAGTTGATTTCAAGTTGGAGTTGGAGTCGTTTCGTGGTCTTGGTGGGGGCGAGGCCTGGTGTGCGGCGTTGAATCAGTCTTCTACTCGCGGACGAAGTGGCATCAGGTCGAATCCTAACGAAAACAGGGTGCCCGATTCGTTCTTTCTGGCCTCTTCAAAGACATCCATGATTTCGACCAGCAGTTCTTTCACACGCCGCAAATCAGTCGCGTTTAGGCGAGCCGTTTCGCCGCGTAGATAGGCGTTTCTCGATCGGGCCCCGAAATCAATGATCCCGGCGCTGAGACTCTTTTCAAAGTTCCGTTCGGATCGACGATGAAGCGAACGCATCAGCTTCATGAGTGATTCGGGGGCGACATCGGTATCGAATTCGAATCGCTCCGCGACCACGTCATACACGGCTTCGGGTCGGCGAGCGGCGCGGCGGAGTCCGGTCTCGACCACGAGCCCCACGTTGACCATCTTTCGAATGTGGTGATACAGACTGTCCGCATTCGCTCCCACGTGCGAGGCGAGTTCGGCGATGGAGCACGGGCCGCACGCGATGAGAAACTCGAGCAACTCGAAACGCACGGCCGAGCAGACCACATCCCATTTTTCCTGCGTCTCGACAGGATAGGATTCAATGCGATTGCGTCTCGAAGTTGCGGTGGCGGTCATCGTGAGAGCTTCAGGGGCGATTTTTGATTGTCAAAGGCGCTGCGATTCTTCAATTGTTGAAAATGACACAATAAATTCAATCATGAATCGATTGCCCCACCGTTGGTGTGATCGCGGCTTCCGTTTGAGCCGGTCCTGCGCGCCGGAGTGGAATGCGGTTACCTTCTTCGAATGGGAAAACGCAAGGCAACGGGACGTCTCGACCTCAACCGTCTCAGCATGGACGACTACTTCGACGCCCTCGGTCGTTGGCTGGATCTCGAAGCCGAGGCCGAACGCCAGAGGATGGCACGTCGGCGTCAGCTTCGCGACACCCGAGATGCCGAACGCACCGGCGAAACGATCCTTGGGCTCGAAGTAGTCGTCCATGCTGAGACGGTTGAGGTCGAGACGTCCCGTTGCCTTGCGTTTTCCCATTCGAAGAAGGTAACCGCATTCCACTCCGGCGCGCAGG
>JBCBLJ010000503.1:0-6208 GCA_038520195.1 Planctomycetota bacterium | reverse complement strand
CGTCGCTACGCGCGGGGCATCACGTAGCGAAGCATCGAAGCGACTCGACCGGTTTCGCCAGTCCGACGGGCCTGGACATCGGCACCGGTATCGATCTCCCAACCGTCGGGAAACATTCGCTTCATTTTCGGGGGCGGAAAATCCGGTTGGAGCGGCCCGGTGACTTCGATGAAATCGAGGTGCAGTTTGGGCACCGAATCCAGGACAACGGTGTCTTCATTCAGCCGGTTTCGCACGCCGCTGTCCAAGTCGCCCTGGGCGCGCATCCGGGCTTTCATTCGCATGGATTCCGCAACATCACCCGACTCGAATAATTCTGCGGCCTTCCGCGAAAGGGCACCGCGTCGTCCATCGTAGGAACTGAATCGCGTGCCGGGCACGATTCCGACGTTGAACTCACCCTGCAGCGTGTCGCTTCGCGTGACGACGAAGGTGTAATCGCGCATCGCGTCGGCCGTCGCATCGACACGGAACTGGCCGATCACATCGCCGGCGCCCTGTGTGACCCGCATGTAGACAGGCTCGCCTCCGGCGCCGGTCTCCGCGCCGGCCCGAATCGTCACGCGATACTCACCGGTGATCGGGATTTCGCGGCCGTCAAAAGGATGCCGAAGGACTCCAAACGTGCGCGCGTTGTCCTCCATCAAGACCATGTGGTCATCTTCGAGGTAAGCTCTGCGCGATTGGAGGATGTAGCTCATCGCCGACCGCTCGGTGTCACGAAACTCGAACCGAACCGTTTTCTGCGGGACAAGCGGTGGGCGGAACTGGATGGCCTTGTCAGCGACAATCGACGCGACCTCGAGGTAGGCATCCATCAATGACGGGTCGATCATCAGCGCCTTGGTGTGGCGGTCAAAACCCTTGATGGCGCCATCGGGTGGCAGTTTCGCGAGCGGTCCTTCGCCATCGACGAACTGGACGCCGAGCAAATCGCGGACCGAGTTGGCGTACTCCAAACGCGTCATTCGGCGCATCACCACGCGTCCGTCAGTGCTGCTCATGCGCTCGCGATTCGTACGCAGCTGTTGGGAGACCCACTGGACCACGCGGACCATTTCCTTCTCTGGCGGGCGTGGTTGATTCTCCGGCGGCATCTCGCCCAAGTTAATTCGATCGAGGACTTCAATCCACTTTTGGGCTGACTGCGAGTCGGCAAAATCCGCCGACAACGTTTCGAGATTCAGGTCGCCCTCGACGTTGTCATTGCCGTGACAATCCTGGCAATGCGTTGCGAAAAATGCCCGAAGCTCGCGGGGGATAGACTCGGCCGACGCGAGCCCGCTGGTCATCAAGAGCAACAACGAAAGGCAGACCCGAGCTTTCACCGTAGGCTCCATTGAATGTTTGCGAACGATTTTGACAACCGTTCCATTTCGTCGTCGGTGATCACGTCGCGATAGCCAACGAGCGTGACCCGCTTGAGTGACTTCGCGGCCGCCAGTTTCGCGATCGATGCAATGTCGAGGTCTCGCGACGGCGCGTGATCCCACGTGCCGATGCTAATCTCTTCAAGGCTTGGTGACCCTGCGATCCAGCTCAGCGATTCCCCACGTAGGTTCGCCGAAACGATCTCCATGCGCCGCAATCGAGGTAGCTCAGCGAGCGTTCGAAACGCGTCTCCGCGGACGCCATCGTTGCGGATTTGAATCGCGCTAAGGTTTACCATTCGCCAAAAAGAACTCAGTCCCGCATCGCTGATGCGGCAATTGGGACCAATGTAAACGTCACGGAGCGAGACCAAACCTGCGACCCGACCGGCGCCTTCGTCCGTCAACGTCTCGCTGTCGAGTTGCAGCCGGGTCAGTCTTACCAGTGATGCGATGGCCGCCATCGTCTGGTCGCCCGCACCGGTCCCGCGAAGGTCCAGTCGCTCGAGCTGGCGAAGGTTCCCGATGCTGATTAGCGCATCGTCTGTCAGATTCGACATGTCGTGAAGCTGCAAGTCACGGAGTCGTCGAAGCGTGGCCAATCGTTCGATCGCAACGTCCGTCAATGGGCACCCATTCAATTGCACGGACAAGAGGGTTTCGAAGTTTCCGAGCAAGGCGGCGCCTTCGTCGTTCAGATGATCGAACGAAACTTGCTCCAGCGGCGATCCGAGAAAGCGCGCCAGCGAGGTTCCGCCGACCTGGGTCTGAGAGAGCCGCAGCGTCCTCAGCGCTTCGAAGGCAGGAAGTCGAAAGAGCCCGGCATCCGTAATACTGCGGCCTTGTAGGTGGAGCGAACGCAGCCGATCGGCTTCCCGAAAGAAGTCAACGACCGAATCATCGAGCTCGCCGATCCCCGTGATTTGAAGGTGTTCCAATTCGGGATGCTCGGCGAGTGGGGCGAAGCTCGACGAATCGAGGTCATCGCCACCGGCGCGGAAGGTGACTCCGGTGAGGTTCGGCGCGCGACAGACGGCCGCAATGGTTGCTCGGGTCAGTTTTCCGGGCGGCCGCAGCTCGAGGTCGATGGGCCGCTGGATTTGAAAGATGTCTTCGAACGTCTGCTCGTTGATGTCGTCGCAAGCCAGTTCCAACCGAATGTCGCGCCCCACCGGTTCGCTGGCGCGGGCCGCGGCGGTGATCAGCTTGGCCAGAGCGTCTTCGCTCGCGAGGTGGCGAAGTCGCGCTTGGAGCTGCTCGTCGGACGAAACCTCGCGGACGACGCGAAAGCCGACGTAGCAGGCCGCATCCTCGGCCTCGAAAAAGCCTCGCGTGCCGCTGCGACATTGAACCGGCGAGTTGAACCAACTTCCGCCGCGGATCACGCGCCACTCTCCTTCCTCAATCCATTCCTCGTCACAAACGGGATCGATCGCGCGCGGCCGAATCGCGTTGTGCTGTTCACGTTTGAACTGTTCGTAATAGGTATCCAGATACCGATCACGGCACCACTCCCAAACATTGCCGTGCATGTCGTGGATGCCCCAAGCATTCGCCGGATAGCCGCCGACGGGCGCGGTGAAGATCGCACCGTCGTCGATTTGTTTGCGGACATCGACCAACCATTGGCGGTTAACGCGGTGGCGGAACGCTCGTTCGAGTTCCACGTTGCCGAGGTTGGCTTGCCGGTGAATGATGTCGCGATAATCATCACCGAATGAGAAGGCGGTCGTGGTTCCGGCGCGGCAAGCGCATTCCCACTCGGCTTCGGTCGGCAAGCGGTACGTCGCGTTCTCGCGTTTACTCAGCCATCGACAATAGGCGAGGGCGTCTTTGTAGCTCACTCCGACGACGGGGTGGTCGTCGGTTTGATCGAATCCGGGATCGCGCCACGTGAAGGTCGAAACGCTTCGAAACGACCGCACGATCTCGTCGCGCGCGGCATCGTCTTTCGGGTCCCAACCGACGATGCCGCGTGACTGGCGTTCAGCCGTCGTCTCGTAGTCGGTGTCGTCGACGAACGCCGCGAATTGGCCGCGTGTGACTTCGTGCGACGCCAGATAGAACGGCGTCGTCAGGATCACCGCATGAATCGGGCGATCGTCTTGAAGGTTGTACGTGGAGTGATCTTTGTTAAAGGGCGTGCTGTCTTGGGCCCCCATCTCAAACTCTTGCGGTTGGATCCGCCTTAGCGAATGACGCTGCGAGTCCACGAGCACCTCATCGGCCCTGCCTGTGACGGTGGCGCACGACAGGATGAGGGCCATCGCCGGGGCCGCAAACGTCTTCAAGTGCCTCACTGGGCTAAAGAATCGCATCAACCAGGCCGGTACTGTCTTGAAGCGAGTCACGGTGCACGCCCATCGCACCGGCCATGGTCCGCCACAGATTGGAAAGCGGCGTCTTGTCGGTCAGCTTGACGTGGGTTTTGTGTTTCAGCCCCAACGCACCGCCGCCAAAGATGGCAGTGGGAAGACGGTCGCGGGAGTGGTCCATGCCGGCGGAACTCGAGAAGGCGAGGACGGAGTGATCGAGCAAACTGGAGCCGTCGACTTGTTCGACTTCGCCCATGCGATCGAGAAAGTCGGCCCAGAATCCCATGTTGATTTCGTCGACCCGCGCGAGTTCGTCCAGATTCTTTGGGTCGTTGTTGTGGTGCGTCAGCGCGTGAAAGCCTTTGCTCACGCCATGAACATCGAATGTCCCGCCACGCAGTTCTTGACGGACGTTGTACGTGATCACGCGTGTGGAGTCGGTTTTGAACGCGAGTACGATCAAGTCGTACATCAGTTTTTGGTAGCGGCGATAATCGAAGTTCTTCGCGTCCGGAGTAAGCGATCGCGAGTAGTCGCCGATCCCGTTGAGCTGTGGATGGGGTTTTGGTTTCTTGGACCAGTCGATATCGCGTTGTAGTTGACGTTCAATTTCGCGAACCGAGGTGAAATACTCGTCGAGTTTACGGCGGTCGGCACGGTTGACCTCGCGGTTCATGTCGCGTGCTTGTTCTTGAACCAAGTCGAGCAGACTTCCGCGGCGACGGAAGGCGGCGTCTCTCTGGGACGACTCGTCCGCGTCGTCGGTGCCAAAGAGCCGCCGAAATAAAACGTGCGGATCGTTTTCGGCCGCCATCGGAATGCCGCTGCTACTCCAAGAGAGCGTCGCCAGTCCTTGGTTGCCGAAGTTGGTGCCGCGTTCGATCGACAATTGCATCGAGGGATATCGCGTTCGGCTTCCAACTTCGGCTGCGACGACTTGGTCCGCCGAGACGCCACCTTCGATGACTCCGTTGGCCCAGCCTTTTGTGCCCGTCAAAAAGCTATAGTCGCCGGTGTGTCCGCCGCCATGGGCGAGTTGGAATCCTGAGAGAATGGTCATCCGTTTGCGGTGCCGATCGAGCGGCGCGGTGATTCGCTTGAGCGACGCGTCTTTCCCTTCGTCTTCCGGGAAGAATTCGTTCAAGTTCATGCCGGTCCCGAAGTGTGCCACCAACATCCGCGGGGGGATCGCTTGCGTGGGCTCGGCACCGCTGGCCTTTCGCGGAGTGAATGTTTCGAGCATCGGCAGCGTGAGCGAAAACCCGCAAGCGCCGAGCAGTCGACGGCGGCCAATGGCAGATCGGGAGTGAACCGGTGACATCAGTGGCTCCAGTGACCCATTCAGAAATGTGCGAAGCGTTTCGCACAGTCGCCATAGGATAACGAAGCGGCTACCTGAAAGTACCTCGCAATTGTCCGCCCGGCCCTTACTCTTCCCGACCACAGAGGGGCGGCCAGAGATCGATCTTTCGGTCAACTAGCGGCTGTCACTCGTCCTCCGTTTGCGCTTCCGTTGGTTGCGAACCAAACCGGGTTGTGCCAGTGAACTCGTTCGCGGCGTAGGTGAAGCGGCCGAGCAATCGCTGAGCGCCGGAGGAGACGCTTCGGGCAACGGTCTGGCTCGCGTTGACGGACGCCAGTACGGGCTTAAGTTTCTCGACGCGCTGTTGTTCCGAAGCAAGACGCGTTTGTCGCCACTGCCAGCCGCCAAGAAGCAGTAGAACGGTTGCCGCGATCGCGAGTGTCGGCGCCAACCAAGGTCGCGCTCCTCCGCTGGGGAGCGCGGGCTTGCTCGTGAGGGATTTCAAGCCTTCGACCGGCGGTGAGGCCTCCAACCGCAACTCCTGCTCCAACTCAAGTGTCGACTTCAGTTCGCGAGCGACATCAGGGTGCGACTCGATCCACCGTTTGATGAATCGAGGCATCGGCCATTCATCGATGACGAGCGAGGCTAGTCGTTGAGCTGTCTTTGGTTTCATGACGGGGTGCCTCGATCGGTTGACTCATGAACGCCCTTTTGTAGACGCGATCGGAGTGACGTGCGGGCTCGGTGCAAGAGCACACGCGTTGAAACCGTTGATTTGGAGAGCGCCTTGGCAACTTCGCCGATGGTCATTTCCTCAGCATAACGTAGCCAAAGCGCGGTGTACTGATCTGCCGTTAGCGCGTTTTCCGCGACTTCCCAGATTCGACGCGCCGAATCGATCGCGATCGTGACGGTCTCGTGACGCTCGGGTTCCGCGACCGTGTCGAGCGGGTATTCGGCAAGGCGGCGACGTGTTCGCAGGTGATCCAGTGCAGTCCGTCGGGCGATGGTGTAGACCCAGGTCGAAAATCGATACTTGGGATCAAACCGATCTCGATTCGACCACGCTTTGGTCAGCGACTCCTGGACCACGTCTTCGGGATCGATACCCGACCCTTCGAGGAGTTTTGCAACAAACCGTATCAGCGGCGCATGAAAATGGCTGAAGAGCCGATCGAATGACGACGGCTCTTCAAGCGGATTCTCAGCGGATGTTG
>JBCBLJ010000750.1:0-4153 GCA_038520195.1 Planctomycetota bacterium | reverse complement strand
CCCTCGCTCACGCGTCGGGTTACCAAGCAAGATCAATTCGTTCCCGCAGCACTAGTGGCCTATGACACCTAAAACTTGGGGTGAGCCGATTGGTCGGAAAGTCTGTCAGGAACCAAAAGTGCGAAGCACCCTACGGGCCCTTTGGTTTTTGGTTCACACCCTTTCCGTAGCCAACCCTAAAGTCAAGCGGTAACGGACCACTAGCGGATCTTGGCGGCTCGTTTGAGTTCGGTGCCATCGCCGATCCACATTCCGCTGTACGAAGTTCCTTTGCCCTGACGAAAGAATCGGTCGACCCATTGGTCGTGATTGGGTTGGATGGTGACGAACGTCATCGAAATGCTCGAGCGGTCCATTTGATCCGCATCCAACGCAATCCGTTCTTCGTAGCCACCGCGCTCCTTCGCCGCGAGTTGCCGAAGGAGTTTACGCTCGATTCCGCCGGCTTCGTCTCGCGTTACGACTTGGAAGATGACTTGGTGCTCTTGCGGACTCAGGCTCATCGGCTTTCCCGAATAGTTGTCTTGCGGGTTGTCGAAGAGCACTGTCACGCGCTGCTCGTCATCGGACTTCGTGACACGGACGTTGGTTCGCGAACGCGACAGCGGGTACGTGTCGACTTCGCCGGGGGTGAGTTCGCGGACACCGATTTGAAGCTCCGCAAGCTCCGAAAGCAGCAATCGCGGGACTTCGATCTTGGTACGGCTCAATCCATCTTCGTCTTCGGTTTGGTCCGCGACGACACTCCAGTCACGAAAAACGCGACCGCCACCGTCATCGATGCCCGACAACTCGACCAGGACTCTCCGATTCGCATCCTTGTCCCCGAGGAACGAAAGGAACACGTTGACGTCGAACGTTGAGCTCAGTTTCGTTCGGACCTGTTGCACTTTAACAAAAGGCCACGCGACCGAGTCCGGGATCTCCGTGAGGCCGCGACGTTCGGTCAGATCGATCGTCGTGCGGTGCGCGGGATCGAACGTTTGCGATGCAAGCCCGACTGAGAGCTCGATCGACTCGGGTTCCCGCTTGGATTGGTCCTCACCCGGTGGACTCAGCGTTAGCAATAGCTGTTTGTCCCGCAGCTCGATCGACTGGTGTTCGTTGGCGATTTGTAGTGCCCGCTTCCAGTTCACGCCGCCGGACTGAAGTTGGATGACGAACTTCGACGTCGGATACGTCTTCGAACCATCCGTCAGATTTGCGATTCGTTCGCCGCTCTCCGACTCGCCGCTTTTCGACGGGCCGCTGGCGGTCACCTTCAGCGGGCCGCTCGCCCAGGCATTCCAGGGCCAGTGCCGTTTGGTCGGTTGGATAAGCAGTTGGTACTCGAAGCCCGTTGGTACGGAGTCCATTTCGAATCTGCCACGATCGTCTGATTTTGCACTTCCCGCGACACTCGACGACGGCGGCATGTCGTCGCCTTTGAGTGAGACTCCGTATCCCGCCAGCGGCTCGCCGTTCTCATCGATGATTCTTCCCGCAAGCTTGACCGCGGGCAGCATCACAAAGTTGATAGTCCGTGGTTTACCCGGCAAAATGATGGCCGAACGTTCTTCTGCTTTCGTGACCTCCTCCGGGATGCGCCGCGCCATGCGGAGATCGCCTTGTCGGCAAAGGTTCTTCTCGAAGTAGCCTTGCTTCCTTGCAAAGAACGTGGCCGCTTGGAGTTGAGCGTGGTCCTCGCCGGCGAACAACATCCCGGGACCAAAATCGAACTCGTAGCGACCGTCTGCGTCCGTGACCGCTCGACCCGACTGACGCAGTGATCCCCAGCCCGTCGCCGCGCTAACGGTGACACCGGGCATTGCGTTGCCATCGCCATCGATGACGCGACCCTGGGCCGACCATGTCGTCTTCTTTTGTTCAGTATCTTGGGCGGGCGCGCTTACGCAGGCGGCGGCCAATACCAGTAAACCAATGCTTCGCATGATGGGTTCCCCGGGTTTTGCGTTCTCTACCCTCTCGATGACACGTCACACCGCGAAAACTTAGCCAACTACCCAAAAAGTTGGTGGCCACGGGACGTCGACGGCGTTCACATCAAGTCATTCCATTGCCCGTTCTCGACTGCGTCAATATGAAACGTCATCTCTTTGCCCTGCCACTGGTTTTTGTTGCTGTCTTTGCCGTCGGTTGTCGCAAGAAGACCCCGGTGGAGGAGGTCTCGCTCGGGCAAAGCGGCGTCGCGATCGTTTCTCGCGACACGAGTGCATTGGCTGACCAGTGGCCTCAATGGCGAGGTCCCAACGGTGACGGAATCGCCGTCGGGCAATCACCCCCCACCATCTGGAACGCCGATGAAGTGACTTGGCGAGCCGATGTGCCTGGCAGAGGGCACGGTAGCCCGATCGTGGTCGGCGATCGAGTGGTGCTCGCCACCGCCGAAGACGAGGCGGAAAAGCAAAGCGTCCTCGCCTTCGACGTTGAAACCGGCGAGCAACTCTGGAAGACGGTTGTGCACGAAGGCAGTTTTCCGCGCCGCAACGAGATTCACCAGAAGGCCACCAACGCGAACAGCACGCTCGTGTCCGATGGTCAGCTGCTGATCACGACATTCTTCAACAATGAGCGGATCTATGCGACCGCGCTCGATCTGGCTGGCAACCAGGTTTGGCAAACGGAGATCGGCGCATTCGGTTCCAAATTTGGTTATGCCCCCTCCCCTGCCCTTTACGAGTCATTCGTGATTGTCGCGGCGGACAATTTTGGCGGCGGCTATCTCGCCGCGCTCGATCTTCAAACGGGCGATGTGGCGTGGCGGGTCGCGCGAGGCGACGCGAGCAGCTACTCCAGTCCACGAGTGGCGACCGTCGCGGGAATGGATCAGGTATTCATCAGCGGTGGCGGCCGACTGGCGAGCTATGACCCCGCCAGCGGCAAGCTGCTTTGGGAAACCGAGTGCATTTGGGAGTCCACCTGTGGGACTGCGGTGACAACCAATGAGAGAGTCTTTGCGTCGGGCGGCTATCCCGATAAAGAGACCGTTTGCTTGGATGGTCAAGGCAATCGAGTCTGGGCGAACAAGACCAAGGTCTATGAGCCGTCGTTGATCGTCGATCAAAGTCTGGTCTTTGGCATCACCGATAGCGGCATCGCGTTCTGTTGGGACGCCGAAGACGGTACCAAGCGATGGTCCAAGCGGCTCGGCGGAAACTTTAGCAGTTCGCCAGTCATCGCTGGCGGCAACGTCTATGTCGCTGACCTGAAGGGCTCGTGCCATGTGTTCGCAATTTCGGGCGACGGTTACCAGTCCGTCGCGGAAAATCCTCTCGGCGACGACTGCTACGCCAGCCCGGCGATTCATAACAACTCACTGTATTTCAGAGTCGGTGTCGGACGTGGCGATGATCGACGGGAGCAACTCATTCGCGTTGGCCGTTCTGCACCAGAGTCGCAGCAAGGGACGTAGGCGGATTCCTCGCGGAAGCTTGCACTTACAGTTCGTCGTCCCATCGCTCGGTCGTCCAAATCGGAGGCCGTGTTTGCTGGATGTCTTTCACGCCATCGACGTCCCAGACGAGGGTGAGCGTGTAGGGATCCTTTGCATCGATTTCGTAGTACCACTCGTCCGCCTCATTGAAGTCGGGTGCACCGATCAACTCGAGAATCCGACGTGGCTTCATTCCCTTTCGAGCTTGACTCGCAAAATCGGCGCGCGGCCGGTTTTTGTCGATTCGCTCGACATGGCTGTCAAACTTGGTGCAGTCGTAGGGTCCCGGTGCGACTCCGAGCCGGCGGAGTGACAGGTGCACGACGCGCCTTGCGGTGAGTTCCTCCCAATGGGATGGATTAATGTCTCGTTCGTCCTCGGGCTCGTACTCGGAACTGGACCACACGGAAGATCCGCTGTACTCAACGTCTTGCAGCTTGCTAAGTAGCGGGATCGCCTCGCGGCTCCCATTCTTTCCGGCAAGATAGGCGGCGGTCAGAAAGTGATAGGCAGGACGTCCCCCGTCGCGTTCCCATTCTTGACGACTTGCCACGGCCTTCTGCAGCTGCGACAGCGACCAGAGCCGTTCACGCTCCAAACAGGCCGAGTCGATCGCTTTGGTGACTTCGACTGCCCTGCCCTTCTCCAGATCGATGGCGACTCGTCGATCCCACCAAGGGCGAATGATGAACAGGTTTCGGTTTTCCAAGCTGATGAAGT